>CAVJSG010000031.1:0-14470 GCA_963651895.1 Campylobacteraceae bacterium | reverse complement strand
CGAATTTTTGCAAAATGAAAAATGCTGCGCCTTTTGCGGTGCGACAAAATGGGACTTGGAGCGGTATTTAAAAAATAAAAATATATTTAATTTTTTATATTTAAAAAGCAAATTTGCACCTATTTTAAGGGTAGTTAAAAAGGACGACAAAGAGGGCTACAAGCCCGATAACTGCATATTTGCGTGCGTGGTTTGCGCTAGTAAAAATGGTTGTTTATAGAGCGTTAATGAAAGTTAATGAAATTCGCGCTATAATTGCGGCGTAAAGTTTCTTATAAAGGAGTTCGTATGAACAAAAACACAAACGAAGTTGGGCTAACGCCTGAGCAAAAATACATTAAGTATAAGTTTTTATACGGCAATGCGGTAGAATACAAAGACATAGCCAAATATGAAAACGAGTGCGAAAATGTCATTAAAGCCAAATACAAAAACAATGGCAATTTGGATGGGTGGCTTGCGGAAAAAATATATGGTGAAAACACCAAAGAAAACCGAGAGCGACTAAATAAAGACATAAGTCCTGAATTCAGAAAGCAAGTGCAGGAGATTAAAAATAGATTTGGTCGCGATGAAATTAAAAAGGGTTTTGGCAGCGATTTTAAAAAATTCTACAAATGGTTTGTAGAACAACTTGATAGCCAAGACGGAAAGTGCTATTATTGCGAAACAAGTAAAGACGACTTGGAAAAACTATTTCGCAGCAAGGGCGAGTCAAAAGAAGTGCAAGAAAACAAGGTTTTATACTCAACAAAACCTGCTTTTAGTTCGTCTTTTCATATAGACAGAAAAGCACCAAAGGGAGATTACGGCGACAATAAAAACTGCGTGTTAGCTTGCACCTTTTGCAATAATGCTAAAAGCGATATGGTAAAGGATGCCGAAGTCTTTAAAAATAGCTTTGGAAAGGCTATCCGCGAATTTTACAAAAAGCTATTAGAAAAGATAAAATAAAAATTTACACTTTTGCCCCGCAAAATTTTAAAAAATTCACGCCTTTTGATTAAGGCGTGAATTTGTGGATACTTCGCTACGCTCAGTATGACGAAATGGGGGCAAAAATTCACGCTTTTCAAACCTTGCAAAGTCTAACGGCTTGTAAAGTGTGGATTGCCACGCCTTGACTTCGTCAAGGCTCGCAATGACGGATTGCTGAAAATTCACGCTTTTTTCAAAATGGCAGAGAAAATTCACGCTTTTTAACGCCAAAATTCACAAATTTAAACTTAAAAGCGTGAATTTTCAGTCCAAATAAATTCAAGGCGCAGTATTTGGCGCGAGAAATCGCTTTTGCGGTGCGTGGGCTAGACTAAAAGCGAAGCGTCTGCCGAGCAGCGCAAAAGTGATTTATCGCCCAAAGACGAGCCAAGCCGAATTTAAAAACTCAAAAGCCACGCCAAAATTCACAAATTCAAGCAAAATTTCACGGAATTTTGCGTGAATTTGTAAATTTTTTCATCCCTCGTAAAGTGCTATAAATTCGCACTTTGCGCCCACTACACAAACCCTTTTTAAAAGCTATAAAAAAATAAAAAGAATTATAATGGATTTGCGCTGAATTTTGTGCCATAATCCTCTCAACAATCCGCCGCGAACCGCTCGCAAAGTGCTGTGGCGTGGCGGGTTGATTTCAACACAAAGGAAGTCAAATGAACGACTTGGTAGGAAGCGTCATCGCTCGCAACGCTTGGTTGGAGGTTATCGAGCAGATGAGTGCGGAACTTCGTTTGAGCCTTATGCGTGAGGCTCTTTGTGCCGCTGTGCCGCTTGAAAAAAGCGAGAGTGATGAGGACAGCGTGCTGCTTTTTAGCGGTGAGGATATGAGCTTTGGAGTGCTTGCGGGTTACTTCGAGGAGTGCTGGTGGGGCGGTTTCGTGCTGCTTAAAAGCGACACGGATGCGCCCACAGCTGAATTTGCGCCGCGCGTGCAGGAGCATTTGCAAAAAAAGGGTGTGAATGTAGCTTTGAAAAGCGAGCATTACGCCTTTGTCGAGCTTTGCGAGTGCGAGGAATTTAGCGAGTTTTTGCCAAAAATGTCGCAAAAACTGCAAGAAAATTCCGCCCTGCTTGGAAAACTCAACGATGCTTTGAGGGATTTTAAGGTTTAGTTGAGCGGGTTTTTGTCGAGCGTTTGCTTTTTGCGAACGCTCTTTTTGTCGTCATTGCGAGCGCAAGTGAGCGAAGTTGTGGCGTAGCCATAGTTTGAAAGGTTTTTGCCATTTTAAAAAATGCGTGAATTTAATTAACGCTTTTTGAATGGTAAATTTAACAGCTTTTTGGGCTGTGGATTGCCACGCGTTGCCTTTGGCAACGCTCGCAATGACGGGCATTTTGCGTTTTTTGCAATGGCACGAAATTTCGCGTGAATTTTTGTGAATTTTAAAGCAAAAATTTACAAAAATTCACACTTTTTGTGCGAAAAATAGTGAATTTTAGTGCTAAAAAGCGTGAATTTGCCGCGTTTGGTAGAGTTTTGTTATTTGTCAAAATGACAAATAACATTTTGTTTTTTTATTTACGAAAGGATTAAAAATGACAAAAATTCAGCCCGCTGTTAAGCAAGATAAAAAGCGTGTCAAAGCCCCTGTCAAGCAGGATTTAGCCGTGTTAAGCCAAGAGGATGAAAATCACCAAGCCTTAATCGACAAAGCCCGCTTGTGTATGTTTTTCCGCATAGTGCATTTTAATGCGCTGAGCGAATTTGCGCAAAAACGCGAATTTGATTTTGCCGACCTTGCTAAATTTTTGGGTTTTGCAAAGCTTTGCAAAAGTCCGCGCAACTTCCTTTCTAACGAGGATTTGCGCGATAGCGTTTTGGAATTTTGCGAGCAGCAATTAGCGCTTTTGCAAGAGTGCGAAAAGCGCAAAAAATTCGAGCATAAAATCTTGCAAGAAAATTTTGAGTATTTGCAAAACGCGCTGGGTTTAAGCCCTAATGAGCTTGCTTTGCTTGAATTTGTCGTGATGAAAAATGAGGTAATAATGTTTAAAAGTTTTCTTAGAATTTACGATGATTTTAGCAACCGCGAGTGCATAATGATGCTAGCCAAAATCCTGCACGCGCCTTATGAGGAGCTGCGAGACGCGCTAAATCACAACGCCAAGCTGCGAAAATCAGGTATCTTGCAGATAAATTCACATAGAACTGATTTGATGAATTTTTTGGACTTTGTGAATGATGATTTTGCCGATGTGCTGCTGGAAAAAAGCTGCAAGGATGGTTCGCTCATCGATGATATGCTAGAACCTTGCGACTATGGGACGCTTGGACGCGAGGATTACGCGCATTTGCGTGAATTTGATATGCTTGAAAACTACCTAAAAATCGCCATTTCAAAGGGACAAAGCGGAGTGAATGTTTTGTTTTACGGAAGCCCCGGGACAGGAAAAACCGAGCTTGCAAAGCTGCTTGCAAGGTGTGCGAACGCTAAAATTTACAAGGTGCAAACGAAAAACAAATTTGGAGCCGCGCTTGATGGAGAGAGTAGATTAAGCTCGTATATGCTAGCACAGCGCCTTTTGGACGCCAAAAAATGCCTGCTGCTTTATGATGAGGTTGAGGATATTTTGTGCTTTTCGGGGGATGAAAAACGCCTCGTAAATAAAGCCTTCATCAACGAGAGCCTTGAAAGCAACGCGGTTGCGACTATTTGGATAACAAATAACATACGCAGCGTGGATAGTGCGGTGATTCGCCGCTTTGACTTCGTCCTAAATGTCAAAGTGCCTAAAAAAGCCCATAGAAAGCGCATTTTGCAAAGAATTTGCGAGGATAGATTAAGCCAAAAAGCGATGAAAGTCGCAAGCCGCACCAAGCTTTTAAGCCCTGCTATAATAGAGCGTGCAAGCAAGGTCAGTGCGTGCTTGGAGGGGGATTTTTCTGCGAATTTTTTAAGGATTTCGCAAAATACCTTGCGTGCGTGCGATGATAATTTTAGCTTTAAAAAGCGTGCAAAAATCGATAAAATCGAGCTTCCAAAGACTTATTCGCTTGAATACATAAACGCGGATTATGATTTAGAAACAATCGCCGCTGGTATAGTCAAACGCCCAAATGCCCGACTTTGCTTTTATGGAGCAAGCGGGACGGGAAAGAGTGCCTACGCGCAATTTATCGCCAAAAAGCTGGGACGAAAATGCCTTGTAAAGCCCGCTAGCGAGCTACTAGACTGCTATGTGGGAAACAGCGAGAAAAAAATAGCCGCCGCGTTTAAAGAGGCGCGCGAGAAAAACGCGGTGCTTGTATTTGATGAAGCGGATAGCTTTTTGCGCGAGCGAAGCCTAGCCGCACACAGCTGGGAGCAAACGCTGGTAAATGAAATGCTGGTGCAAATGGAGAGCTTTGATGGAGTTTTCATCGCCACGACAAATTTAGTGCAAAACCTCGACAAAGCCTGCCTGCGCCGCTTTGATTTAAAGCTGGAATTTCGCGCCTTAACGCCCTCGCAACGCGCGAAACTTTTTGAAAAAGAGTGTGAATTTTTAGGATTGCGCTGCGATGATGAAATAAAAAAGCGCGTGCAAAGCCTTGAAAATCTCAGCAGTGGGGACTTCGCCGCCGTAAAACGCTTAGTGAAATTCAGCCCCTTAAAAGACGCTTTGGATTTTTACGAGCGCCTTGCGGATGAAGTGAAAGTTAAGGATTTGCAAAATGAAAATTCACGCGTAGGGTTTGGGGTGTGAATTTAAATTTTGCGCTAAAATTTGTGGTGCGAAGTTTGCACTAAAATTCACGCTAAAATTTACGGATTTGTCAAAATCAAAGCAAGTTCCGTGAATTTAATGTTAAAATTCACAGCAAATGCCGAAATTAAAGTCGCCTACTCGGGCTGACGATTGTGGATGAGAAATTGATTTTGCGGCGTGTGGGCTAGACTGAAAGCGAAGCGTCTGTCAAGCCTATTAAAATCAATTTATCGCAAAAAGCTCCGCTAGCCGAATTTTAAGCCTAGTTTTGTGAATTTCAACCCAAATTTACGCCAAAATTCATAAAAACGCCAAAACGAGAGCGAAAATTCACAAAACCCAAATCACAAAACAAAGCGCAAAAGCCCGAATTTCAAAGTCCCCAGCCATCATCGACAAGCAAAACTTGCCCCGTGATAAACGCACTTAAATCGCTCAATAAAAAACAAATCGCTCCGCAAATGTCGGGCGCACCTAGCATTCCCTTGCTCGCGCAGCAGTTTTTATAAGCGCGCAAAAAGCTCTCAGGCTGCGCGTCCAAAATGCCCCCGCTCGCAAGGGTATTGACACGAATGGCGCTGCCAAAAAGTTCCTTCGCCAGCCAGCGCCCGAGGTGATTTATGCCCGCCTTAATCACGCTGTATTCGAGGCTGCTTTGCATAGCCGTGCCCTTGTAGTTCTCAAATTTAGGCGCATAAACGCCCATAATCGAGCTTAAATTCACTATATTTCCGTGCCCTTGCCGCTTAAAAAATTTCACAAACTCTTGCGCAGCGAGTATGAAGCCGCCCAAATGCGCGTTTAAGCTGCCACAAATCTCGTCAAATTCAAGCTCATAATAGGGCTTTTGCTCGTGGCTTTTGCCTGTGGGATAGGCGCAATTTACAAAGCCATCAATTTTGCCGTATTTGCAAAACGCCGTATTTATAGCACTTTGAAGCGAGTTTTTATCGCAAATGTTCATCTTTACAAAAAGCAAATCTTGCTTGAATTCGCGCTCTAAATTTTGCTTAAATTCAGCATTTTCGCTCAAATCCGCTAAAACGGGCAGCCCATTTTGAGATAAAACCGCGCGGCACAGCGCAGAGCCTATGCGCCCGTTCGCCCCGGCTATTAAAATCACCTTGTTTTTTAGCATTAAATCATCCTTTCTTTTAGAATTTTTTTGCTTTTTTAAAGCCTTTAAATTTCGTCATACTGAGGCTTTGTAAAAGCCGAAGTATCCATAAATTCGCGGCAAAAATTTGCCACAAATTTCAAGCAAATTTAAAAGCAAAATCAAAGCGCAAAATGAAGCGAAACGCTTTGACCCGCGCGAACGAAATTTTAATTTCGAGCTTCGCGCGTGGGCAACCGCGTTGAGCGAATTTGTAGCTTTGATTTTGCTTTTCGCATTTTTGCGCCCAAAATTCAGCCCTAAAAATCCTTTTCTTTCAAATTTTTCGCCCTTATCAAAAACTCCACAAGCGCAAAATCAAGCTCGCTATCCACATCAAAGGCGGTGCGCTCATCCATCACATAGAGCGCGGTTTGTGCCCCAAAAACGCTATCATTTTTAAGCAGCCTCTCGCGCGTGAAAATGTAAATGCTCGCGTTCATATCATAGCATTTTGGCGCGGCTTGGCGAGTGGCACAGGACAGGGGCTTGGCGGTGTTTATCTCGCCGTTTTCGTAAATTTCAATTAAATTAAAATAAGGGTTTCTGCGAGCTGGCACGGCTGTGATTAAATTCTCTTTTTTGCTTTTTTTAAAAAGCTCGTAAGCGGCTATTATATCGCGGCTTGAACGAAGTGGGGCTGAGGCGTCTAAATCGATTATGGTTTCAAATTTTTGTGCGTAATGCCTTTCGCTTTGCACTAGCGCGTCCCTTATCACAGGCATTTTGGCGGCGTTGTCTGTGGCGAGTTTTGCCGCCCTTTTGAAAAACACTTCGCCGCCGTATTTAGTGGCGACTTGGGCGATTTCATCGCTATCAGTTGATATAACGATATGCTCAAAAAGCCCTGAATTTCGCGCTTGGATAATGCTATAAGCTATCATTTCAAGCCCATTTATCTTGCGGATATTTTTGCCGCTAACGCCCTTGCTGCCGCCCCTAGCGCAGATACTACACAAAATCATTTTAGCCCCCTTGCCTTGTCGATAATTTTTAAAATTCGCAAACCCTCTTTTAAAGAACACAAATTTTTGTCCCCGCTCAAAATGCCTGTGTGTAGGGCTTTGAGCGTGCTTATGGTGTCGCTTTTAAATTCCATTTTTTGCTTTAATCCATTTTCATCGTAAATTTCAATGAAGTTATTTAGCAAATCCGCACGAAAGCTGTGTTTTGGGGTGTGGATGTGAATTTGGCGAGAATTAAATTTAGAAAAATAGCTTAAACTAATGTTAATTTTTGCGCCTTTATTTTCAAAGCCTATTTTTTGGGCGTTTGCGGTTTTTTTAAAATCAATTTTTTGTGAATTTGTTTTTTTAAAATCGTATTTTTCACCCTTTTTAAAAGCGTTTTTAAATTCGCTTTTTTCTTGCAAAGCAAAAAAACTAAAATCATCGCTGTTTATTTTAAGTGCTGAAATTTTAGCAATTTGAGCGAATTTTAAACGCGGTTTTTTAAACAAAAAACAAGCCAAATCAAGCTCGTGGGACAAATCAAGTGCCACGCCGCCGCCAAGTTCTTTTTTTGCGCTGTAATTTTTGGTGTAGTCTAAATTTCGCCATTTTGGTAAATAAGAGTGGCATTCAAAGCTTGCAAAATAGGGCTTTTCGCCGCTTTTTTTTGCTTCTTTTAAAAGTGCTTTTAAAGCTATTATTACAGGGTTAAAACGCAAAAGATAAGCCACAATTATTTTATTTTTTTTGCTTTTATAGGTCTTAAAATGCTCAAAAATGGGCTTTTCCACGAGTATGGTTTTACCTTGCACTGCCTTGTCGATTTTCAAAAGCGTGTCAAAGTGCGAAGTGGTAATGTTTGCGATGATGAAAAGTTCAAATTCATTTAGCGGAATTTGCTTAAAATCCCTAAAAAGCGTGAATTTCTGCCCCTTAAATTCATTTTTCTCGCAGCTTTTTGAAAGCACGGCGACTTCTTGTCCCAAGCCCTTTAAAGCCTCAAAATGCTTTTTGCCTATGCTTCCAAAGCCTATAATAAGGGTTTTCATAGTATGAAGTCCTTGTTCGCCTGCTCAAATTCCTCCATTCGCCCGATGTCTATCCAGTAGTCGTTTATCACAAAGCTATTGACTTTAAGCCCCTGTGAGAGCAGCATTTGCACGAGGGCGGGCATATCTAGGACTTGATTTTTGGGGATTTGGGCTAGAATTTGTGGCTCGCACACATAAATGCCAGCACTCACTAGGAATTTTTGCGTGGGTTTTTCGCTGATTTTGCTTACAAAATCGCCCTTTCGCGCGATGACCCCGTATGGCACT
This sequence comes from Campylobacteraceae bacterium, assembly GCA_963651895.1. Lineage (GTDB taxonomy): Bacteria > Campylobacterota > Campylobacteria > Campylobacterales > Campylobacteraceae > Campylobacter_D. The sequence continues at coordinate 6,359 of CAVJSG010000031.1, read as the reverse complement.
TGATAGCTAAACTCACGCACGCACACGCTTAAAATCGCCTTGCTTTTTTTATGCGCTGCCAAAAGTTCTTTGAAATTTAGCTCGGTTAAAATGTCCGCGTTCATCACAAAAAAGCTCTCATTTGGGCTTTTTAAAAGGCTTAAAGCCCCCGCTGTGCCAAGCTTTTTGCGCTCTTTTGTGTAGGAAATTTTCACGCCAAAGTTCTCGCCACTGCCAAAATAATCCTCGATGATTTTCTTTTTATAATTCACGCAAAGCGTGAAATTCTCAAAGCCCTGAGCGTGAAAACGCCCTATAATGGTCTCCAAAATGGGCTTTTTGCCTACCTTTAACATAGGCTTTGGCGTGTCCTTTGTAAGCGGGGCAAGCCTTGTGCCAAGTCCGCCAGCCATTAGCACCACGAGGTTTGAGAGCTTTGCTTGTCGCAGGGTGCTTGCTAATGAGCGAATGTATAGCACTTTGCCGCCGCTATCAAGCACGGGAAAGTCGTAAATGTCGGTCTTTGCGGCTAACTCAAAAAGCTCGTCCTCGCTTAAATTTTCGCTTATGGTTAGTGGGTTTTTGGTGTAAATTTTTGCTATGCTCTCATCAAGGCTAGCCCCATTTATCAGGGCTTTGCGGATATTTGAGTCTGAGATTACTCCCAAAAATTTGCCCTTTTTATCTACGACAATGCCAAGGCGCACGCGTTCCTTGCCTACGACATTTAAAGCCTCTTTTATGCTCGCATTTTTCGCAAGGGTGATTTTATCTATATTCATATCTTATCCACGAATTTTTTTTGCAAAAGTGCCTGTAAATTCACGCTTTTTAGGGTGTCTTTTATGAATTTGCTTGAATTTTTTGCCTCAAAGGGATTTTTGAATTTTTTTAACGCGCTTTGAAATGCCGCGCTATCAAGCCTCGCAAAGGCTTTTGGTAAATTTTGCAAATTTGTATCTATGATATTTTCAGCCCGCAAACGCCCAGCCTGCCTGCTGCCTATGTTTATGCAAGGCGTCCTTAAAAAGGGGGTTTCAGCTATGCCGCTTGATGAGTTTCCCACGACAGCAGCAGCGTGTTTCATCGTGCTTAAATAGAGCTTTGAGCCAAGATTATCAAACAAAAACGCCTTTTTGCTGTGATTTTTGCAGTATTTTGCTATAAGCGAATTTATTAAAAGCCCATTTTCATCGGCGTTTGCCTTGGTGAAAATGAGGGTTGAATTTGGCAGTTTATCGAGCGTTTTTAGCAAAAAATTCACCTCTTTTTGCGTGTCATTTTTACTCAAAGTCTCGGGGTGATAGGTGATGAGGTAAATTTTCTCGGCAAAATTCACGCCCAAAGCCTTTTCAAGTTCGTTTTTGCTTAGTAGCCTTGAATTTTTTATGACTTCGCCATTTAGCGAGCCTGAATTAAAAACCCGCCATTCCTCCTCGCCAAGCTGCAAAACGCGATTTTTGTAGGCTTCGCAGCTCGTAAAATGCAGGTGCGACATTTTGGTGATGGCGTGGCGAATGCTATCATCAATGGCGCCCAAGGTAAGCTCGCCGCCATACAAATGCGCCACGCCCACGCCCATCATCAGCGCGGCACTTGCCACAGCAAGCATTTCATACCTGTCGCCCAAAATGACGAGCAAATCGGGCTTTAAAGCACCAAAAGCCTCACCAAATGCGCTCACAGCTAGGCTCATAGTCTTGCAAAGGCTGATTTTATCATCGCTTGCAAGCAGGATGGGGATTTTTTGTGCTATTTTAAATTCACGCTCGATTTCCTTGTAAGTTAGCCCAAAATTTGCGCTTAAATGCGCCCCCGTTAAAACAAGCTGCAAGCGCAAAGCCCCATCCGAGCGGATTTGCTCGCATAAATTTCTTAGCAAATACCACTCAGCCCGCGTTGCACTCACCACACAAATCTTTCTCATTGCCTTATAAGCTCGTCTTTCTCATAGTCTCGCGCTGCTGCGCGTCCTATAAATTCATCCCATCTCATCGCGCTAATGCCTGTGGCTGGGCGTTTTGTGGTTAAATTATTTTCGTCAAAAAGCTCGCCCTTTTTTATCGCACGCCTTGCCACTAGGCTTTTGCGGGCGATTTTCAAATTCTCTTTTTCACTCTCCGTAAGCCTCTTTTCGCCGTCCCCCAAAGCAGCCTCTATCTGCCTGATGCCTTGCACCATTTTTTCTAGCTCGCGAGGCTCTAAACTCGCCTTGTGGTCGGGTCCTGCGAGGTTTTTATCCAGCGTAAAGTGCTTTTCTACGATACTCGCGCCCATCGCAACGGCGGCGATGGGGCAGGCTATGCCAAGGCTGTGGTCTGAAAAGCCGATTTTATGGGCGGGAAACTCTTTTTGTAGGGTTTGCAAAGCCCTTAAATTCACATCCTCAAAGGGCGTGGGGTAGGCTGTGTTTGCGTGAAGTATGCTTATGTCGCATTCTCTCGTGCCAGAACGCGTGAGAACGCCTAGTGCGGCGCGAATTTCTGCTAAATCGCTCATTCCTGTGCTTAAAATGATTTTCTTGCCAAGTGCGCCAAGTGCCTTTAAATAGGGCAAATTTGTGATTTCTCCGCTTGGAATTTTAAAGATTTCAAGCCCCAAATTCGCCAAAAGTTCAATACTCGGCAAATCAAAAGGCGTGGATAAAAAGCCTATATTTAGGGACTTTGCGTGCGCTAAAAGCTCTTTGTGCGCGCCCTCATCAAGCTCTAATTTTTTTATCATCTCAAACTGCGACTCGCTTTTATCCGCCGCGTTTTGCACTTGGTATCTCGCCTTTGGCGCATTTGCGCTCACCACTTCCTCGCTTTTAAAGCTTTGAAACTTCACAAAGTCCGCCCCCGCCGCGCTTGCGACCTCGATGAGCTGCTTTGCTAGGCGCAAATCGCCGTTGTGATTGACCCCTGCTTCTGCGATGATGAGAGTTTTTTGCATAGCCGTCCTTTTGGGCGACATTATAGCAGGTTTTTTTAAATTTTTGTTTGCGTGAATTTTTTGGCGAATTTGGCGTGAATTTTCCTTAAAAAATTCACAAAATTCCACGCTAGAAACACCAAAATTAAAGCGTTTGCTCGGGCTTTTGATTGTGGATGAGAAAGGCATTTTCGTGGGCGTGGGCTAAACCGATTAGTTTGCCGAGCCCACGAAAATGGCTTTATCGCCGCAAGCTAAGCCCGCTAGCCACGCTAGCTTAAAGTAAATTCAAGCCAAGAAAAGCCTAAAAAATTCACAAAATTCACAAATTTAAGGCTTAAAATTTCACTCCACAGGCGTTTTTAAAACCCATTCCCCAAAGTCGTTTTTGTAAAATAAATCCCTGTTGTAGTGCCTTTCCACGATAGCCCAAAATTCAGCCTTTGTGTAGCCTGCAAAGGCGCAAAAGTCTTCTATTACTTTGTTATCAAGCTTTTTGTCCTTTTCTCGCACCATTTTCACGGCTTCCTCGCGCGTCAAAAGTCCGTAGCGCACGAGCCTGCTGGCATAGTCGCTTGCCCCCGCGTGAGCGAATTTAGGGTATTTCATCCACGAATGCAAAATGTAGCCTATGGTATCGACTTGGTCGAAGGTCTCCACGCAGTGCGCCCTGTCCCACTCGCCTTGCAAGTCCGTAAAGCCGCGACTTCTAGCAAAGATATAATTTGAGTAGGAATTCCACTTGATGAAATAGCTTAAATATATGGGTTCTAGGGTGTTTATGTCATCGCGGGAGGGATTATAGAAAAGCTGTAAATTCTCTTTTTTAATGCCCGCTTTTTCATCGACAAATTCATTTATGTCTAAATCGCTCGCCACGCCGTTTAGGAAAATGCCCTTGGCACTGGGCGTTTCCGCGCTGTCGCTGCCGCCATACTCATAGCTGACATTTTCGCCATAGACTAGCAAAGGCGTGTTAAAACGCTGTGCCATCGCGAAGGGGTAGCTGTAAATGAGCCTGTCGATGAACCAAGTGGGCTTGCCGTATCTCTCAAAGGTCTTGCGCATCACGGCTTTTTGGGTTTTGCGGTCGGGTTTGAGGCTGATGATGTGGCAGCCAAATTCGGCGGATAAATTCGCCAAATTTTTCCTACCCGCCTCCGTCATCGCGAAGTTGTCCTCAACGCTGAAAAGGACGGGGTTCATACCGAGTTTTTCTTTCATTATATGCACTTGAAAATGCGAGTCCTTGCCTCCGCTAACCGCGATGGCGCAGTCGTATTCGTGCGCGCCGTTGCGGCGGCGATGCTTGTCGCATAGGGCTTCTAACTCTTTAAATCTCGCGCCGTAGTCGATTTTTTCTTTGTTTGCGTGGTTTATGCAGGCTGAGCAGAGCCATTTGCCATCCACTTGCGTGAATTTAATGCCCGGGCGAGTGTCTGGCATAACGCAGTTTGAGCATCTTTTCATTTTATCTCCCTTTTGAGTGGTAATGTGGCTATATCGGTTAAAATTTGGCTTTGTTTATAGTGGGCTTTGAAATTTTTCAAATTTAACCAAAATGCGCTACAATATCGACAAAACTACTATAAAAAGGGTTTTATGGACAGCTATACCTTGTTTTCAGCCTTTGGGCTTTTTATCTTGTTTGTCATCGCCGCGATAAGCTTTTTTAGCATACTTAAACTTTCAAAGCCCAAAATTTAGGAATTTGCAAGCAAATCCCCAGCCCTTAAAACGCGCTCAAATTTATACTCGCACACCCTTAAAATGCCATCTTTTAACTTCATCAAAAAGCCCATCTCATCGGCACTTAACACAGAGCCGTTTGGCAAATTTGCTTCATTTTTTGTGAGATTTTCGCTGTGAATTTTGCTTTTAAAAAGCCTTATTTCGCGCCCACTCACAAAAGCCAAAGCCCCCAAATTTGGCGCATTTAAGCCCCTAATAAAATTAAAAATCTCACTCGCCCCCTTATTAAAGTCGATTTTCTCATCGCCTTTTTTACGCCTAGGGCAGTAAGAGCCTATCTCATCGATACTTGCTTGCCTTACCCTCTTAACCTCGCCCCTAAAATACAGCCTCAAAGCCTCATAAAGCAAGGCAGCACACTCGCGGTGAGCTAGGCTCAAAAGCGTGCTGTAATCATCCTCAACGCCTATTTCATAGCACTTTTGTAGGATTAAATCCCCTGTATCTATGCCGTCATCGACAAAATGCACGCTTATGCCAAAGTCCTTTTCGCCGTTGATTAGCACCCAGTTTAGTATGTTTCGACCGCGGTAAAATGGCAGTTTGCCCGCGTGGGTGTTGATGATTTCGTAGTTTGAGAGCAAATTTTCTTTAAAAATTTGATTAAAGCTCATTGAAACCAGCAAATCGCACTCAAAGGGCGCGATTTTAGCGGCAAATTCAGGCGAATTCACATTTTTAGCGTGGATTATAGGGATTTTGTGCTGTTTTGCGAGGCTTAAAAGCACTTCATCTGGGGCGTCAAACCTTGGCGTTACAAAGCAAACCTTGAAATTTTCGTCCTTTAAAATGAGCTTTAAAGCATTTTGTGCCCAAATTTCATCGCCAAAATAGCCTATTTTTAGGGGATTTTTACGCATAAAACGCCCCTAAATTTTTACTGCAAAATTTTTTATTTATGGCAAAAATAGCATTGTTTAAAATTTGCAAATTTTGTGAATTTTTTGGGCTTAAAATTCGCAAAATTTGTGGATTTTGGCGGACTAAACCTCGCCTAGTTCGCCCCCCCCCCATTTAACGCACTTTTAACTAGGGTGGTGGTGTGATAAACCAGCGAATTTGCAGGCACGATTTGCGTGTGCCTTAAAGCCGTGTTGCTAGCGATGAATGAGCACTCTCCCACAACGCAGTCGCCATTTACCACGGCTGCTGTGGATATGTGGCAAAAGTCCCCCACGCGCGCGCCGTGCTCCACTAGGGCTTTGGTGTTGATGATGCAGGCTTTTCCTACGCGCGCGCCCGCGTTTATCAGGGCGTGGTGCATTATGATGCTAGCCTCAGGCTCGATAAAAGCGGACTTTGAGACATAAGCAAGCGGCGAGATGATGGTAGGTAGGGCGTAGCCTAGGGTTTTTAGCTTCTCATAAAGGCGCACTCTGTTTTCGGGGCTTTTGATTTGCCCTATGCCCAAAAAGGCGAATTTAGCGAGCTTTAAAAGGCTTTTTAAGTCCTCATCGCCGCCTAGTAGGGGGTAGGCGAGCGTGGATGCCCTAATATCCGCTATATCCACGAAGCCTATGATTTCAAACCTGCCCTCAGCCTCGATGACATCGGCGCACGAGTGGGCGTGTCCGCCCGCACCCACGATGAGTAGGGGTTCTTTTAAGGCTACCTTACGCACAAGGCACCTCCACAAGGGGTTTGAAGTGCTTGTTGTTTAGGAAAACTAGCTCTTGTGAGGCTCGCCCCCCCCCCCCCCCCCCCCCCCCCCCCCC
>CAVJSG010000030.1:0-14495 GCA_963651895.1 Campylobacteraceae bacterium | reverse complement strand
ATAAATAAAAACAATCAAAGCGCGAAAATAAAGCAATAAAGGAGAAAAGATGAGCGAACTTCAAATTTTTCAAAAACACTTGGGCGATTTTGAGGGCGTGGGCGAGTTTCAGGCGAGGCAGTTTTGCGCGCAAATCAGCGATGCGAACGACTTTATCGGGGCTTTGCAGGTGCTTGACGCGGCGCTTAAAAAGCTTGAAAATAGCCTAAAAGAGAGCTTAGACTGCGCTCAAAGTGCCGAAAATGCGTGCTTTAAAATGCAAGATATAGTAAAGAATGCCTTGTTTATGGGCGAGAGCCTCTTTGACACGCAGCTGAGTGCGCGCATAGGCTCGCAAAACTTTGCCTTTGAGATGCACAACCCCCTCTTGATGCTTGAAAATGCGGACTTTAAGGGCGTTTTAGTCTATGTGAAAGACAAGAGGGGCGAGATTTCAGCCCTCTTTGATGAGCTAGATACGGCATTAGAGCAGGATTTCATTGCGCAAACGCCTATAAATTCGACATTTAAAGACTACACAGAACTAGCAAGATAGCATTTGGTGGGCATTATCTAGCCTTTGTGGGGGCTAGTTTTGGCAAATTTTGCCTTAAATTTTGCTTAAATTTTATTTAAATTCTGCCCCAAAAACTTGAAAATTTAAGGCAAAAAATCAAAAATTGTGAATTTTTTGTTAGAATTTTGTGGAAATTTAGCTTTTTTAAAAAATAGTGTTAAAAAATGTTTTTTTGGAAAATAGTCTTTAAATTTTAAATTCCAAGCGCGAAAATTTAAATTTTAGACACCTTTGCAGCCAAATTTCAGGCAAAAATTTAAAATTTATGCCTCGTTTGTATAAATCATAACTTTTTTTGCTACAATCCTAACGCAACATTTCAGAAAGGAGAAACAATGAAAAAAATCATTGTCGGTTTGTCGCTGCTGTTTGCGGCGAGTGGTTTGTGGGCTGAGAAAATCAGCGTGTTCGTGGCGTCTAGTGCCTCAAAGGCTATGGGCGAGGTGCGCGAGGCGTTTTTAAAAGCCCATCCAAAAGACGAGGTGGAGCTGGTGTTTGGGGCTTCGGGCAAGCATTATCAGCTCTTAAAAGAGGGTCGCGAGTTTGATATGTTTTTCTCGGCTGACGCGAAATGGGCGGCGCAAATTGACGCGGATGGCAACGCGGCAACCAAGCCCGCAGTCTATGCGCTGGGCGTTGTGGCACTTTACAGCCTCGATGAAAAGCTCGTAAAGGGCGGCGCGCAGGCACTTGCAAGCAAGGCTAAAAGCATAAAGCACATTAGCATCGCCAACCCAAAAGTCGCCCCCTACGGCGTGGCGGCTGAGGAGGTGATGAAAAACCTTAAAATTTACGACACTTTTAAGGACAAAATCGTGCTTGGCGACAACATTTCACAACCCGTGAATCACATAGACACAGGGGCTGCGGAGGTTGCGTTCGTGGCATACTCGCTGGTTTCGCCCATCAACAAGCCCAAGGGCAAGGTCGTAACCGTGGATAGCAAGCTGTTTAGCCCCTTGGAGCAGTCTTTCGTCATCACAAAGTATGGCAAGGACAAAAAGCTCGCAAAAGCCCTATATGACTTCGTTCTCTCAAAAGAGGGCAAGGCTATCATTGAAAAATACGGCTTTGGCACTACTAAATAGCGTTTTTGGTGCTGAAATTTAGGCATTTGGGGGTGAATTTTTTCGCCCCCATTTTTTGGCGAGTAAATTTAACTTCTTTTGGCTAAAATTCAATTTATTTTGGCGTTTTTGTAGCAAAAATTCACGCCAAATTCCCTAAAAACAGCAACTTTGGAGCAAAAATGAACGCTATAAAGGGCGAGATTTTATCTTCTTTTGAAAGCGGCGAAATCAGCGTAGTCAATGTCAGCACGGCTTTGGCGGATTTGAGCGTGTTTATGCTGGGCTTTTCGCAAAGCCTAAACGCGCAAAAAGGCTCAAAAGTCGAGCTTTTGTTCAATGAAAACGAGCTTTTGCTGGCAAAAACGGGCGAGCAAGCCGCGCTGATATCCTGCGGCAACGCGTTTGTGGGCGCTGTGGTGAGCATCGACAAGGGCGAGCTTTTGTGGCAGGTTTTCATCAAAGGCTTGTCGCACGACTCTTTGAGAGCTGTTTCGTGGCGCGGCGAGCACAGCGCCTTGAAGGACGGCTGGCAAGAGTCCTTGTGCGCGCAGGATGTGGATTTAAGCGCTTTGATGAGCGCGCAAAACGGCGAGCGTTTAAATTTGCAGCCAAACGACAAGGTGTTTTGCCTCGTAAATCCGTGCGACATTATCGTAAGGGTGCTTTGACAAGCCTTGCAAATTTGTTCTCAAAGCAAATTTATTCCCAAAACACGCTAAAATTCACAAAAAAGCGTGAATTTTAGCCAAAATCAGTCAAAATTCACAAAAAAAGCGAAATTTTAACAAAGGAAAACAAAAATGCCTCTCATAATTCCTGAGCAAATTCCTGCCTTTAAACTACTCAAAGACTTCGTCTTTGTGATGGGCAAAAAGCGTGCCACGCACCAAGACATCCGCCCCTTAAAGGTGCTGATTTTCAACCTAATGCCCACGAAAATTGAGACTGAAAATCAGCTTTTGTCCCTGCTTGGCAACTCGCCGCTGCAAATTGAAATCACCTTGCTTCGCACGCAAAGTTATGAAAGCAAAAACACGCCAAAGTCCCACCTAGACAGCTTTTATGTGAGTTTTGACGACATTCGCGGCAGCGGTTTTGACGCGGCGATTATCACGGGCGCGCCCATCGAGCATTTGGCGTTCGAGCGCGTGCATTACTGGGCGGAGCTTTGCGAGATTATGAACTATTTGCGAGCCCACGCCACAAGCACTTTGTATATTTGCTGGGGCGCGATGGCGGGGCTTTATCATTTTCATCAAATTCCCAAAGTGCCGCTTAAACGCAAGCTTTTTGGGGTTTTTAAGCACACCGTGGTAAATGATGACTTGCTATTAAGCGGTTTGGATGAGTTTGTGAGCTTGCCACATTCGAGGAATTCAGGCATTGATGAGGGTGCGGTGCTTGCAAACGCTGATTTAAAGGTGCTTTTGCGCGGCAAAGAAAGCGGCATAGCCTTGCTGCGCGATGATAAAGACCTTTTTATGCTCGCACACCCTGAATACTCCAAGCTCACATTAGATGGCGAGTTTCAAAGAGATTGCGCCAAGGGGCTTCGCACGCCGCGCCCCAAAAACTACTACGACAAACAGGGCAACGCGGTGTTTTCGTGGCGTTCCTCAGCCTCCGTGCTTTTTGCAAATTGGCTGAATTTTGTGTATCAAGAAACGCCGTTTATTTTGGGGAAGTGAGCGTTTGTTGAATTTCGCTTTGTGGCGGCTTGAATTTTGTGAATTTAGGGCAAATTTAAGGCATTTTTCATAGCATTAAAAATGATTTCTCGTTTGGTATTTTGTGAATTTTGCTTTGAATTTGAAAATTGCACATTTTGCGCCGCATTTAAATCCCTAAATTTCGCCAAATTCACGCTCAAATTTTCGCCACAAAGCCCAAAAAATAGCTCAAAGGCAAAGACGCCTTGCCACAAAAGCATATCGCCGCCGTCCTTGCAAGGGATTTTTAGGCTTTTTGCAAGGCGCAAAAAGGGCGTTTGCTTGCCATAAATCACCTCAAAAGCGCATTTTGCACGCCTTAAAAGCCCCCTTAAAAGCGCCTCATCGCAGGGCAAATTCTCATCCTTTAAACCCGCCGAAGTCGTGTTTATCACTATATCAAAGGCTGTGCCGAAATTTTCTTGCAAATTTTCATAAAGGCTGGTTTTGTAGCCTGAAAAGTCCGCAAGCCTTGCCACGCTGCGGTTTGCCACGCTCACGCTCACGCCACTTTGCGCTAGCACAAAAGCCAAAGCCTTTGCCGTGCCGCCAGCCCCCAAAATGAGTGCGGTTTTAAGCCCTTTAAATTTAAGCTCAAATTCAGCGATAGCCTCTAAAAATCCTATGCCATCAGTGTTGAAAGCGTGAATTTTAGAGCCTTTCACAAGCAAGGTGTTGGCGGAGCCGATGTTTAAAGCCATTGAGTGCGCGCTATCGGCGATTTTTAGGGCGTTTTCTTTGAATGGCACGGTGATGTTCGCCCCGCTTAAATTTAACTCAAAGATTTTTTCGCGCAAATTTTCGCCGTTTTGTAAGTGAAAACGCGTATAAACGGCATTTAAATTCAAAGCCTGTATAGCGGCGTTGTGGATTCTAGGGGATTTGGAGTGGGCGATGGGGTCGCCGATGACGGCAAGGATTTGTTTCATTTTAAATTTTCTTTTCACAAGGCTGGCTCGTCTTTTGGTGATAAAATGCTTTTTGTGCGCTCGGCAGACGCTTTTGCCTAGTCTAGCCCACGCGCACAAAAATCATTTTCTCATCCAAAATACTGCGCCTTAAATTTATTTTACTGAAAATTCACGCAAAAGCGTGAATTTTCTTGGATTGCCACGGATTTGCTACGCAAATCCTCGCAATGACGGATTTTGATGATTTCGCACTACTTGCAAAAACCGCAATGACGCCTACTTCACCCTCACCACAAAGGCGTCTTTGTTGATATTTGCGCGGATTTTGGCTAGCTCGGCGTTTAATTCGTCCGCCTCAAAGGGACCGATTAGCACCTTTATGCTCTCGCCGCCCTTGCGCGTGGCGTATTTGTAGCCGTTTTGCTCGATTTTTTTAATGTCCCTTGACTTGGTGTCAAGCTTTGAAACCGAATAAACCTGCACATAGCTGCCCGCGGCTAGTTTTTCTCCGCTAGTTGTAGCGGGCTTTTGTGCCGCAGGTTTTTGAGCCGCAGGTTTTTGCGTGGCTGGCTTTGTGGCAGGCTTTTGAGTCGCTGGTTTTGTGGCTGGTTTTTGCGCCTTATCAGCGGGCTTTGAAACAGCAGGTTTTTGCGCCGCTGGTTTTTCAGCAGGCTTTGAAACAGCTGGCTTTTGCACGCTTGGCGTAGTGGGTTTTTCAGGCGTTATGGTAGCGTTGTATTCGCTTGATGGCAGGGGCATTATGAAGGTAGCGTTGCTTTCGCTAGCGTTGCCCTCGCCTTTCATTTGCTGCTTTAAAGCCTCAAATTCATCAAGCTCGCCGCCCTTTTGCTCGCCCACAGGTATGTTTTCAAACTCGCCGTTTGGCTCGGCGGGGAAAAGCTGTTCCTCATCGCCGCCGTTTAGCAGTTTCATCGTTATCATCACAACCAAAAACAAAATCACAAGCGCGATGACACGCAGCAAAATCTTTTTTAGTCGCTCACTCTTGCTACTATCCTCGATGATAAGGTCGTCAAAATTCTTATCCATCACCCATCCTTTCACATATGTTTAGACCACGAACTGCCGCGTTCTTTTTGATAAACCTCGTAAGGCAGTGCCATTATGTTATACTCTTTTGGTAAATTTATGGTAGGAAACACGCGCCACTGCACGGGCATTTTGCTAGCTAGTAGCAGCGAAATCTTACTCGCAAGCTGGCAGCCCTCGTTAAAGGTCGTGTGCCCCTTGTGAATGTAAAGGTGCAAATGCCCCTTGGTTTTGGTTTGATAGGCGGTGAAATTTATGTAGCCTTCCTCGCGCAAAACAAGCTGGGCGCGGTGCCAAAAGCGCTCGGGGTCAAAGCCGTTGTAGTCGATGACTATGTTTTCGACTATGTCGTTTTTGCCGAGTAAATCGTGGGCGATGATGACTTTGCGCTCCAAATGCTCGTTGATGAGTGCCTGCGTGAGGCTAGAATTCACGCGCTCGAAGCGGTCGAAAAAATAGCGTCCGCGAAAGGTGAATTTATTGACTATCTTGTCGCGCCTGATGAAGTAATGGTCGCTCACCATTTTGATGAGTGCTAGTTCGTTGCTAGGAATCAAATTTTGCCCTTTCTAAAATTTTTTACCTATTTTTAGTTTTTACAAATTTCTTGCTTTGTCTTGGTTTGAATTTACCTTTATTTTGACTAATCTCTCGCTTGTCTTGCGGCGATAAAATGATTTTTGCGAACTCGGCAGACTATTATGTCTAGCCTTTGTCCGCAAAAATCATTTTCTCATCCACAATACTTCGCTCGTGGAAACGCCTTTTTTCAGGCGTTTGCCTTAAATTTTTGTATAAATTCATAGCAAACGCCTTAAATCAAGTATTTGCTGTGAATTTTCGCGTGAATTTTGCCCTAAATTCGCAAAATTTGCAAATTTTTGCGTTAAATTCACGCCAAATTCTTAAAAAATCGCCCTATCATACACTATAAATTTGCTCGCAAGTTCCTTTAATTCGGCTTTTATCTTGCCTTGCAAACCCTCGTTTTTTATGTCGTCCAAAACATCGGCGATTTTATTCGCCACGAGTTCAAGCTCGCTTTCCTTAAAGCCCCGCGCGGTGAGTGCGGGCGTGCCAAGGCGCAGTCCGCTTGTGATGAAAGGCGAGCGCGTTTCGCCGGGCACGGTGTTTTTATTTGCCGTGATGCCCGCCCTTTCAAGCGCAGTGTCCGCGTCCTTGCCACTGAATTCCTTGTCCAAAAAACTCATTAAAACGAGGTGATTATCCGTGCCCCCACTTACTAGCTTATAACCACGCTCTAAAAGCGTATTTGCAAGGGTTTGGGCGTTTTTTACCACTTGCGCGGCATAAATTTTCCACTCTTTTGAAAGGTTAAATTTAAAGCCAACCGCCTTTGCAGCGATGATATGAACAAGCGGTCCGCCTTGAATTCCGGGGAAAATGGCTGAATTCACTTTTTTTGCGATTTCCTCATCATTCGTCATTATAATGCCCCCACGCGGTCCGCGCAGGGTTTTGTGCGTAGTCGAACTCACAATGTGCGCGTGTGGAAAGGGACTTGGATGCGCCCCGCCCGCCACAAGCCCTGCTATATGGGCGATGTCTGCGAACAAATACGCGCCCACTTCGTCTGCTATCTCTCTAAATTTGGCAAAGTCTATTATTCGTGGGTATGCACTTGCTCCGCAAACTATCATCTTTGGACGCACGATTTTAGCGATGTCTCGCACGCGCTCGTAATTTATTCGCCCATCCAGCTCGACTCCGTAAGAAAAGCTCTCATAAATTTTGCCCGAAGCATTGACTTTCGCCCCGTGGGTTAAGTGTCCGCCGTTGCTTAAATCCATACCCAAGATTTTATCGCCGCGGCTTAAAAGTGCCATATACACGCCCTGATTTGCCTGCGAGCCAGAATGCGGCTGCACATTTGCGAATTTGCACCCAAAAAGCTGCTTGCAACGCTCTATGGCAAGGCTTTCTATCTCATCGACAAACTCGCAGCCCCCATAGTAGCGCTTTTGCGGGTAGCCCTCGGCGTATTTATTTGTTAGCACAGACCCCGCCACTTCCATCACTTCGGGCAGGGTGAAATTCTCGCTAGCTATCATCTCTAAATAATCGCACTGCCTTTGCCACTCGCGTTGCGTAAGCGCGTAAATCTCGCTGTCAAAGCTTTCTAAACTCATTTTTTGTCCTTTTTTGCTGAATTTTTGCTTGAATTTTGTGAATTTTGGTTTAAATTCACGGAATTTGCTGAATTTTTTTCTAAATTTTCGCCGCCGTGTGAATTTTTACTCGAATTTTCATTAAAATTCACGCAATTTTGTGAATTTTCTTTTAAATTCTCGCCCTTTTCGCAGGGCGAATTCTCGCTTTTTTCATTTTTCAAAGGGCGCATCGCTGGAAACAAAATCACATCGCGGATGGATTTTTTGCCAAGCAGCAGCATCACAAGGCGGTCTATGCCTATGCCCTCGCCTGCTGTGGGGGGCATCGCGTGGGCGAGTGCGCTCACAAAGTCCTCGTCCATCTCGCAAGCCTCCTCATCCCCCGCACGCTTTGCCTCCACTTGCTTTTTAAAGCGCTCGAACTGGTCTAGCGGGTCGTTAAGCTCGTTAAAGCCGTTTGCAAGCTCTTTGCCGCCGATGAAAAGCTCGAAACGCTCGGCTATTTGGGGGTTTGCTTCACTTCTGCGAGACAGCGGACTAATGGAAACAGGAAAATCCGTGATGAAAGTGGGATTTACGAGCTTGCTTTCTACAAAAAAATCAAAAAGCTCGGCTTGCAAATGCCCTAAATCAAGGCTTTGGCTCACCTCCACGCCCTCGCTTTTAAGGCGGGCTAGGATTTTTTCTTTATCATTTATCAAATTTTTATCGAGTCCGCCATATTTTATGAGTGCATTTTCATAAGAAATTCGCTCAAAGGGCTTGGAAAAGTCGATTTTAAGCCCATCAAATTCTAAAATCTGCCCTAAATTCAGCTCTCTTAGCAAATTTTGCAGCAAATTCTCCGTCAAATCCATCAAATCCACATAGTTGTGATAAGCCCAATAAAACTCAATCGTGGTAAATTCAGGGTTGTGCGTTAAATCCATCCCCTCGTTGCGAAAGCAGCGATTTATCTCAAAAACAGCCTCAAAACCCCCTACCACAAGGCGTTTGAGGTAAAGCTCGGGCGCGATTCGCAAAAAACGCTCAACCCCCAAAGCATTGTGATGGGTGATGAAGGGTTTGGCATTAGCACCCCCTGCTATGGGGTGCATCATCGGCGTTTCCACCTCCAAAAAGCCCCTGTCCTCGAAAAAACGCCGCACGAAGCTCACTATGCGCGAACGCAGGGCAAAGTCGCGGCGAATTTGCGCATTCATTATCATATCCACATAACGCTTGCGATATCTAGTCTCAATGTCCGTAAGCCCGTGAAACTTCTCAGGCAGCGGCGTGATGGCTTTTGCGGCGAGTTTTAGCTCGCTCGTATGCAGGCTAAACTCGCCCGTGTTCGTTACGAAAGGGTAGCCGCGCACCAAAACTATGTCGCCCACTTCTAAATTTTTCTTTAAAAGCGCGTAGAGTGCCTCTCCCAAGCCGTCTTTGTTGAAATAAATTTGAAGCGCGCCACTTTCATCCTCTATGTTCGCAAATGTCGATTTCCCAGCCACTCGAAGCAGTTTAAGCCGCCCAGCAAGGCTAGCACTCGCGTTTTCATCGCGCTTTGCCTCGCTATTTTTCACATACTCGAATTTTGCGCGAAATTCGGCTATGCTGAGTTCCTTGCGCAAAAAATGCGGGTAGGGATTAACGCCGGCGTTACGAAATTCGTCCGCCTTGGCGATTTTTTGCTGTTCTAAGTTGCTTTCAAACATTAGAAATTCACTTTGCCTTGGTTGCATTCCTCGCAAATGCCATAAAGCTGCATCAAATGCCCCGTGAGCTTGAATTTGTGTTCCTTTGCGATGAGGGCTTGCTGCCTTTCCACGACAGAATTCTCAAACTCTATGATTTTGCCGCAGTTTTTGCAGATGAGATGGTCGTGGTGAGGCTTGTTTGCAAGCTCGAATTTCTTGCCCGCTGCCCCAAAGCTCAGCGAGGTAACCATTTCCGCATTTTCAAGCAAATTTAAGGTGCGGTAAATCGTGGCTATGCCGACATTTATCTCAGGCGCCTTGCGTTTAGCCTCGGCGTAGAGGGACTCGGGCGTGTAGTGCTTGTCGCTGTGATAAAGCACATTTAGCACGACCTCCCTTTGGCGTGTGTATTTGAGTCCGCCTTCTTTGAGGATTTTCTTAAACCTCTCCAAAAGCACATCATACTCGATATTTTCGATAGTCATTTTCTCTCCTTTAATGAGTGGTGTTTTCGTCCAAATTCAAGTCTAAATTCAAGTTCAAATTCAAATTCTCGCCCGTTTCCTGCACGGCTTTTTGCACTAATTTATCATTCATTATAAAAGCACCCGTTTTTTCAAGCACGGGCACTATGAAGCTGTCCTTTGTGAATTTATCAAGCTTTTCTTTAAGAAAGCTAAATTCGCTGAGGCAAAAAAGCAAAATCGCAAAGATTAAAAACACCTTCACGCAGGCAAAGCCAAAGCCCCCAAGCCTATCCAAAAAGCCTAGCCCACTCATTGAGATGAGCTTTGATAAAATGTAGCCCACAAATAGGCACAAAAGCCAAAAGATGACAAGCACGCACAAAAAGCCTATGAACTGCCCTAAATCATCGTTGTTTAGGTTGTGAATGCTAGTGTTTATGAATTCGCTTGCCCTTTTTGCAAGGCGTGAAGCCACTAAAACGCCCCCTATAATGCCTAAAAGCCCGAAAAATTCACGCACAAGCCCATTTATAATGCCTTTAAGCCCCAAGAGTATGGTTAAACCAAAAACCAAAATGTCAAACCAATAAACCATAAAAACCCCTACTACTCGATGATTTTAGGCACTATGAAAAAATGCTCGCTTGTGGCAGGGGCTTTTGCAAGCACTTCATCTATCACAAATGAGCTTTTTGGGGTATCTGCTCTAAATGGCGTGGCGCAAAGGCTTGAATTTGCTAGGTTAGCTAAGTCTAATTCATTTAAAACCTCAACAAAACCGACTATCTCGCTAAGCTGAGCCTTAGTCTGCTCCCTTTTTTCAGGGGCTATTTTAAGGCTGCTTAACTTTTCAAGCTTGTTTAAAAGTTCGTCATTTATAGTCATTTTCACTTTTCCTAAAAAAATTTGGGGCATTATAACACAAAATTATCAAAATTTAATGATATTTAGCTACAATGTGTTTAAATTTTCTCAAAAAAAGGATAGAAAATGAGTATCAAAGAGGATTTAAAAGCCATAAAAGGCACTTTGAGCGCCGAAGAGTCGATGATAGAGGGTTTCATCAAGGGCGAGCGTTTCTTTCGCAAATACAAATTCGTATTCCTCGCCATCCTCGCAGCCCTAGTGCTTTGGCTCATATACAGCTACACTAGCAACACCCTAAACGAAAAGGCGGTTGCCAAAAACAACGAACTCTACATAGCCTTGCTAAACAACCCTGATGATAGCGAAAAGCTCGCAAATTTAAAGGCGAAAAATCCAAATTTATATGTGCTATTTTTGCTCTCGCACCCCGAAAACGCCGAGCTTTTAGAGGAAGCTAAAAATTTAAAAATCGACCCGCTTTTAAAGGAAATTTTAGAGGCAAACACGAACGCGGATAGCAAATTTTTAAGCGATTACAACAAACTTTTGCAAGCTTATGAGCTTTTAGCGCAGGATAAAATCGAGGAAGCGAATTTAATTTTAGCCCAAATCCCTGTAAATTCGGAGCTTAAAGACTTGGTAAATAACTTCAAGCACTACAAGGGCATTAAATGAGCCTTATCAAAGCCCTTGTGCTGCCCATTCTAGCGGCGTTTATTTTAAGTGCTTGTGGGACAAAGCGCGAGTATTACGAGCCGCCAAAGGTTTTAAGCGGCAAACTTAGCTATACTAGCGAGCTAAATTCAAGTATAATCAACGCAAACACCGACTACGCCGTGCTTAAAAATGGCGAAGTCCTTGATAAAGGCGGCATTATAAGGCATTTTAAGCTAGAAAAGGGCTTTAAGCTACTAAAATTCGAGGGCGGCGAGTTTGTTTTGGCGGATAATAACGGGAATTTAAGGATTTTAGACGAAAACAGCGAGAAAATTTTTGAACAAAAATTTGACGCCGCCGTGCTAGCTGCCACTATGGAGGGCGATGATATTGCGCTTATTTTAGCCAATAACACCATAGTTTTAACAAACCGCAGCCTTGGCACCCGCTTTTCGCAAACCCTCACAGCCGCACCCGCGCGCGATAACCGCGTGGCGAGCCCTTATTTTCTAAATTCCATAATAATTTATCCCACTTTGGACGGCAAACTTGTCATAGTGGATAGGGCTTTGCTCAAAGTCGCACGCGATGTGGTAGTGTCTAGCGAGGATTTTTTCAACAATGTCATCTATTTGAACGTGGTTGATGAAAATATGATAGCCGCCACGCCTAGGCGCGTAGTGGTTGTGAGCGCGGAACAAACCTACAAATTTGACGAGGAATTAAGAACCATCGTGGTTTCGGGGGGTTTTGTTTTCATCTTTGGGAAAAATGGTAACATTATTAAAACAAATTTAGCCTTAAATAAGCAAAAAGAGAAAAAATTTAAATACGCCATATATAATGAAGCTAGCGTTTTTGGGGGGAATTTATATATTTTTGAAAAAACGGGGTATTTGTTTAAGATGGATTTAAATTTGGAAAACGAGAAAATTTACCGCCTCAAAAAGGCAGTGGGCGAAAAGGCTTTTATGAAAGAGGGCAAATTTTACTATGATGATAAGGTTTTAAATTTGCCTTGAAGGACTTGAAAATGGTGCTTTGCGACATAGGAAACTCTGATGTAAAAATTTTGCACGATAACAAATTTTCCTCTATGAATTTCGAGGAATTTGAGGCTTTTCAAAGCGAGGAAAGGGTTTTTTACATAAATGTCAATGAGAGGCTGAAAAAACTCGCCTCCCAAAAGCCAAATTTCATAAATTTAGAGCAGTATTTTGCCTTTGACACCATTTATCAAGGGCTTGGCGTGGATAGAGTGGCGGCTTGCTACACCATAAACGAGGGCGTTGTCGTGGATGCCGGCTCTGCCATAAGCGTGGATATAATGTCAAATTCCACGCATTTGGGCGGCTTTATACTGCCGGGCATTGCTAGCTTTCGCAAGGCTTATGCGGAGATTTCGCCGCGTTTAAAGTGCGAATTTAACACTCAACTTTACCTTGACGCCCTGCCACAGCGCACTATGGACGCGGTGAGTTATGGGACATTTAAGAGTATTTATTTGCTCATAAAAGATGCCGCACAGGGGCACAGCATTTATTTTACAGGCGGGGACGGCAGGTTTTTGGAACGTTTTTTCGACAAGGCGATTTATGATAAAATGCTTGTTTTTCGGGGAAT
Source organism: Campylobacteraceae bacterium (assembly GCA_963651895.1). Lineage (GTDB taxonomy): Bacteria > Campylobacterota > Campylobacteria > Campylobacterales > Campylobacteraceae > Campylobacter_D. Next base: position 1,774 of record CAVJSG010000030.1, on the reverse strand, counting down.
GCAAAGGGTTATTGAGCAGAATTCTAGTGTTTTGCTTAAAAAAAATTTAATAAAATTTAATCGTCATTGCGAGCGGTTTTGAAAGCAAAATCAAAGGGAGAAAAAATGAAAGAATTTGACGCCATCATCGTAGGCGCGGGCATCTCAGGCGCGGCGCTTTTTTACGAGCTAGCCAAATTTAGCAGCGTAAAAAGCATAGCTTTGATAGAAAAATATAACGCCCCAGCCACGCTAAATTCGCGCGCGAGCAGCAACTCGCAGACCATTCATTGCGGCGACATCGAGACAAACTACACCTTTGAAAAAGCGCAAAGCGTAAAAATCAACGCCGATATGGTAGTTCGTTACGCGCAAAATGAAGCCAAGCGCGGCAACACCTTCGCCTACTCGCATCAAAAAATGGCACTTGCTGTGGGGGACGCGGAGTGCGAGTATATGCGCCAAAGGTTTGAGAAATTCAAGGCATTATACGACTATGTCGAGTTTTGGGACAAAAAAGAGCTTAAAAAGCTCGAACCAAAGGTAGTTTTGGGCGCGGATGGCAAAGACAGGGGCGAAAATGTCGTGGCTATGGGCGCAAAAGAGGGCAAAAGCCTCACCACGCTGGACTTTGGCAAGATGAGCCAAAGCCTCATTGACAACGCCCTCGCGGCTAACAAAAACGCCCAAGTTTTTTACAACCAAGAAGTGTGCAAAATCGAGCAAAAAGATGGCGTTTTTCACATTTTCACAAAAAGCTACGAGGAATTTGTCGCAAAAGCCGTGGTAGTCAATGCTGGCGGGCACTCGCTTTTTCTCGCGCACAAGATGGGCTTGGGGCTTGACAAGTCCTGTTTTCCAGTGGCTGGCAGCTTTTACATCACCAAGCAAAAACTGCTGCGCGGCAAGGTTTATACCGTGCAAAACCCCAAGCTGCCGTTTGCCGCCATACACGGAGACCCTGATTTGCTCGCAAATTTAAACACCCGCTTTGGTCCCACAGCACTTGTGATACCAAAGCTTGAACGCTATCACGGGCTAAAATCCGTCCCTGAGTTTTTCCAAACCCTCAAACTAGACTCAAAAGTCGTCAAAGTCGCACTCTCAATGCTAAAAGACAGCGAGGTGCGAAACTACATTTTATACAACTACCTCTTTGAAGTGCCTTTTATCAATATACGAGTCTTTGCAAAGAGCGTGCAAAAGATAGTTCCAAGCCTGCGAGCCGATGAAATCGCCTACGCCACAGGCTTTGGCGGCGTGCGACCCCAAGTCATCGACAAGGAAAAGGGCGCACTGATTTTTGGCGAAGCAAGTATCACCGACATAGAGGGCATCATCTTTAATATGACGCCAAGTCCGGGCGCGACAAGCTGCCTAGGAAACGCCAAAAAAGACGCCATAAGCGTTTGCAAGCACTTGGGGGCGAAATTTAACGAGGATAAATTCAAGGCTGAGCTTGGGTAGTTTTGATAGTCTTTGATGGCTTGGGCAAGGGCGATGGTAGCATAAAATGTGGGCGTGAAATTTTTTGGAAAAATTTATGAAATTGTGTGAATTCTTGCGAAAGTTGTGAATTCTCCACAAAAAATCCGTGAATTTTTTTGGAAATTTGGAAATTTTTGAGTTTAAATTCGTGAATTTTTAGGGGAATTTAAAAAAATTTGCAGAAATTTGTCATTGCGAGTGGTTTTTGTAAAAAACCGCAGTGGCAATCCATAGTCAGGCAACGCCTACACGCCGTCATTGCGAGCGAGACGAAGTCGAAGCGTGGCAATCCATAGTTTGAAAGGCT
>CAVJSG010000029.1:2962-14684 GCA_963651895.1 Campylobacteraceae bacterium | reverse complement strand
TACAAATCCATAGTGAAATTTTAGCAAATTTTCGCCCCCAAAGTCAAGGGGATTTAAAAATTTGTGAATTTTCGCGTGATTTTTGGCAAAATAAATGCACCTAAAATTTAGCTAAAATGTCGAGCGAAAATTTGGGAAAAGGCGGAGAAAATGCTAAATAATGAACTGCGGGCGTTGTTTTTAAACGAAAATTCAAAGGTGGATTATGCAAAAATCAAGGCTTACGCAAAGCCAAGCACTATGCCGCAGCCTGAATTTAAAAATTATGACGAATTTAGAGCTTTATTTAAAAATGTAAAAGGCAAATTCGGCGTTATAAATACGCCTTAATGCTTGTAAATGTTAAGATTTTCAAGGCTTACAAGCATTTTACTGAAAACACAAACAACACAAACCGCGAAAGCATAAAAGGTGGATTTTTTAGCACCTTGCAAGACCCGCTTTTTATTGTAAAAGGCAAGCGAGATGGGCAAAATGAGCCAAGTGTGTATTTTTACAAGCCGTTTTTAGCCAAAAATCAAAACGGCAAAGACTATGTAATGAACCTTTTTAGCATAGCTGTGGATTATCAAGGCAATTTAAATTTTAAGACTTATTATTATGATAACAAAAGCACAAGATTAAATAGCTTGATGAAAAGTATCGCGCAAGGCGATGGCGAAGTGGTATATATAAAAAGCCCAAACGGATAACGCACCAACCATCAATTCACGCGTCCCGCCTTTGCGTCCCTAGCCCCCTATGAGTTGGGTAAGGTTAAGAGCTAGTCGCTGGGCTTTGCGTGAATTTTAGCAAATTTTGCCCCCCCAAAGTCAAGGGGATTTTAAAAATTTTGTGAATTTTCGCGTGATTTTTGGCAAAAATAAACGCCCAAATTTTAAGTATAATGTCGAGTGAGAAACTAGACAAAGGCGAAAAAATGGATTTAAAAGAATTTTTAACCGACAAAGACGAAGTAGAATATACAAAACTTGAAAATTTAGCGACTGCTTTGCCACCAAAACTTCGCTTAAATAGCTTTTTAAGGCAGTTTAACAACACGGACAAGGCAATTATTACCACGCCGATAGGAAATTTACAAGTAAATCCAAAATATATGTTTTATCATCTCACAAAATACGGCGATAAAAGCGGAAAATTCAAAGGCAACGGCAAGGAAAATAGGCTTTGGCTAAACGGCGGAGTGCTTGAAACACTGCAAAATCCACTTTTTGTAACGCAAGATAATGACAAAACGAAGTATTTTTACAAGGCTTTTAAAAACAATAATGGATTAGTAAATTTAGTCTGCCTCGCTGTGCCTAACAATAACTCAAAAATGCTATATAAAACGGCTTATGATGGGACACGCAATAGAATTTTGAAGTTAGTGAAAGATTATAGGGTTATTTATAAAGCCAGCCAAACGAGATAACCATCGCAAAAAAATAGAAGGTGCGAACACCAGCAAACCTTGCATAAAGCAAGAAGTTATGCTTTATGACTGACTTATGAACGAAATTTTAACAAGAAAAATTTTTTTTGTCAAGGGGATTTAAAAATTTGTGAAATTTTAGCGAAAATTTAGGAAAATTCATAAAAACTCAAACAAGGGCGCGTAAGAAACGCTAAAAAATTATATAATCGCCATAAAAAACAAGGCGCAAATAATGAATGATTTAAGCGTTTTTAGAAAGGGCGAGGCGTTAGACTATACCAAAATGGGCGAAATTGAGAATTTGCCTAATGCTTTGGGCTTTGATGAATTTGCAAATAAATTAAAAACACACCCAAACGCTACAAGCACGAATTCAAACAATAACATTTATTTTAACACACCTGCTGGCAAGGTTAAAATTTACATACCGCGAGCCTATGGGCATTTTTACAAAAACGGAAAATTTGGCAACGATAAGGAAAATCGGCAATATCTCACGGGCGCACTTGCTGACATTTTGGCTAAACCGCTATTTATAATAAGAGGCGAGCAAAACAAACTTTATTTTTATAAGCCTTTTAAATCAAAAGGCGGAATTTTGGATATTGTCAGCGTAAGCGTGGAGAAAAATGGCAAAATAGAATATAGAACGACTTACAAAGATAAATTTAGTCAAGTTTTGAATTTTTTGGATGGTTATGAAGTGATATATGTAGCACAACAGAGCTAACTCGGCTGCGGTAATATCCGCCTTATATCCAAAGGACGACTACGAGTTAGCTTTGCTCTACCACAAACGCCACGAATTCTACATTTAAACTTTAAAGCCCATCTCAATCCCTCTCCCTGCCGTTAAATCCACCATCGCTTAACGCAGTATTTGCGAGCAAGTCCCCGAGTGGAGCGAGTTAAAAACCTGCCCGCTGGATAGTGTCGATGAGCTTTAAACTTTCAAATATCTTAAAATTCACGCTTTGCGAGAATTTGGGCGAAATTCTAGCAAATTTTACCACACAAAGTCAAGGGGATTTTGAAAATTTGTGAATTTTTAGCGAAATTTTAGGAAAATTCACGCTTTTTACCAAATTTTGCTACAATTTCGCTTGGATTTGCGGTGGGCGTATCTGTTGGCGTGGCAGCGGGTTTCCTAGACATCGCATTTTGCTCCCCCGTAGCTCCGCCACGCTGTTGTATTGCGGGGGCAACTTTGTCTAATTCTAGCGACACCCACGAGGGTTGCTTGCTGCATTGTGCGAAGCAGGCTTAAAATGCGCTTTGCTGAAAGTATCCGCATCTCCCTTGCGTTCGAGGTTTAAGGGGGATTTGCTGCCCTTTGTAATGTCGCCAAAGCGTGCTGTATCGGCGACCCCTTTGGTTGAGCGAAGTAAAAGGGCTATCCTCGCGGTAGTTTCAGCGTTTTTGCTTGTAAAAGTTTTAGACTAAATCAAATTAAAACTTTCCAGCTACTTGGTTTTGCGAGAGTGTGAAATTCTCACTAAATTTTCTCAAAAAATTCACGCACATTTACCAAAAATTTCGCTAGAATTTCGCTCGGCAGTCGAGTCAAAAGCCTGTGATTTGCTCGCGGTTGGCATCAGCAGAAAGAGTTTTGCCAGCACTGCCGTAGGGGTTCATCGCCAGAAGTCAGTGGCGGATTAAAGGCAGCCTTATAAGCGGACAAGTTTAGGCTGCCGCCCCGCAGTAGGCTCGACTCTCACCCTTGCCGATTTTGCTTAAATGGGTTTTGGTTTTCCCAAAATCCACAAATTTCAACAAAGCCCTAAAACCCAAAAACAAACACCATTTTCACACCACAAACAAAGCCCCGCTGGGCTTTCAGCCCCCACCCATTTTGCGCTAAAATCCCACGAGCCGCCCCAAACACCACCAAACGCGCAAAATCCGCATTTTAGGCAAAGTGCTTTTAAAAAAGTTTGAAAACTCTATTTTTCAAGCCTTGCTTTAAGCAAAGCCACGCAAACGCTGAATTTTCACGCAAATACTTGAAAAATAGCCTTTAAGGCTTAAAAGCACTCTCAAATGCCCTAAAAATAGCTATTTTGCCTTGCACTTTTTTGCCAAAATTTGCAAAAATGGCTTTAAATGCCTATAAATAAGGCTTTTGCAATGTTTTCAAAGGATTTTTTTATAATTTTTTGAAAGGCTTTTAAACAAAATTTTAAAGAATTTGTTGTGAATTTTAATGAATTTTTGGGATTTCTTTGAATTTTTGCACTTTTGCACTCAAAAAATTTTTCTCGCTAAAACAAGCGATTTTACCACAAAAACAAGGCTTTACATTTGAATTTAAGGGCTTTGGGGGCAAAAAACATTTTAAAACACAAAAATCATCAACCCAAAAGCCATAAACCCCATTTTACCGCCCATTTCGTGTGTGGCGATTTCGCAAAGTGCTAGTAAAACTCCAAAAAGCTAAGCAAAAACAGCCGTTTGCTTTTTGCCACTGCTTTGTGCTATAATGCCTTTTTGCAAGGTTTTAGCACTTGGTTGCTTTTATAATTGCGGTTTGCATCGCTGATTTTCAAAATCTTTTTCAAACGCAGATTTTACGGCATTTAAAAAATCATATTTAGCATTTTTGCTATGTAACTTTGTTTGTAACTTTTAAAAATTACATTCTTTAAATATAGTATTATAGACTTTCTATGATTAGAATTCAATCGGAGCCACCATTTTATCTTAGCTAGTTTTCGTAGCTTTTTGTTTTTCAATAAGTCGTTTGGAAACTATACACTACTTAATCAACCATCTACAAGGCATCTTTCAAGATAACCATCAAAGATAGATACTATAAAAGCCACGCCGATAATAAATGGCGTGGCTATTGTAAAGGTTCGGCAATCTTAACTCATCAACAATTATACTTAAACCCATTAGTAATTATATTCTACCCCCACGAAATACCTACGCCCTGGGAAAATTTGCTTACTCATAGATGGATTGCTCCAATATACGAAATTTTCCCTATCGGTGAGATTTGTTACACCTGCACTCACGCTAAAACCCGCGCCTATTTCATAGTTTGCGCCCAAGTCTATGGTAAAATAATTGTTTGAGCCATCATAATACCCCTTGGCGTTGTTGTAACTATATTGTGGGCTTTGTAGCATAGTCGAGCCTATGATTTCAAGGCTGTTTATGGGCTTTACGGCGACTTTGGCGTTAAACATATGGTTTGGGTAGGCTGTGATTCTAGTGCCCGGATTGCCGCCTGTTATGGCTGGGGTTTTTTGCTGCAAATAGCTGTAATTTACCCCTATAACCAAGAGATTATCGGCAAAAAAGCCCTGCGTAGCACCTATTTCAGCACCATAAACATAGCCTTGGTCATCGTTTATGTATTGAAAGCAAACATTTGGGTTGCTATAAGTGCTTGCGGTAGGGTTCGGGCAGTTGCTGCCGGGCAAATTTTGAGTGCTTATCACGCCGTATTTGTCATCATAAAATACAGCCGCGCTGATTTGGGTTTGATTTAAATTCAAATCATAGCCTAACTCGTAGCTGATGACATCCTCGGAGTGTAAATCAGGGTTTTTGACATATCGCCCAAGCGAGTCGTTGTAGCGATTTGCAATGCTTGGCATATTTTGCTTTTTGCTTACGCTTAAATGTGCCGCTTGGCTTTCGCTTATGTCGTAATAAAACGCGCCCTGTAAGGAATAATTAGCGCTTAATTTAGGCTTTTTATCCGTAAATGCACCGCCAAATGAGTCGTATTGATGGGCTTTGAGAACATCAAGCCTATCATAGCTTGCGGCTAAAACCACGCGAAAAACGCTTAACCTTTGGGCGTATTGAGCAAAAATTCTGCTTGTAAGTTCCCTTATATCCTGCGTTTCTACCCCACTTGTGTTTTCTCTTTTGTGGCTGTCTTGTCTTACATTCACGCCAAATTTAAGATTTGAATTTTGAGCCACATCGTAAGAAAGCGTTAAAATCGCCCCTAGTGCGTCCTCTCTATCGACATAACCGCTAGTGGGATTACAACTTGAATCAGCATTGCCTGTGCCGCTATAACTAGTGGTAACAAGCGTGTTATCCTTTTGCCTACAACCCCTTACTACTCTATCATAGGCAAAATTATCATAATAAAGCCTTGTGTTTAGGGATAAATTTGGAGTGAAAAACGAGTCCCCAAGCAAATACACCGTGTTTCTATGCATTGCGCGGGTGTATCCAATCCAAACCCCCATCAGCAGGCATCATACCATCTTTGTTTGTTTTGGATAGTATGTAGTTAAGCGAGTATTCGTGGTTTTCATTTGGCACGAAACCCACTTTTAGCTTCACGGTTTGGTTTTTATACATACTCTTTACCTTTGCGCCCCTAGGCTGAGTGGGCGTGCCCTCAAAGCTACTTGGCAAAGGGTAGGCACTTCTATCTGTGTTTGTGGCATCGATGGACAAATAGTATTTGCCTTGATTTGTGCCTATCCTAACGCCTTGTTGCACCTCGCCGGGACTTGTGTGTAAGCCAAAATAAACCCTTTGGCGAAGCGAGAATTCAAGTTCTTTTTTGGGCTTTGCCGTAACCATATTTACCGCACCGCCTACTGAATTTATACCATAAATGGGCGATACAAAACCCTTTGAAATTTGCACGCTTTCAAGGCTTTGCGTGGTAAAGGTTTGCAAGTCAGAATCCGTCCTATCATAGACATTCATCATAGGGATGCCGTCTAAATAAAACCCTGTCTTTTCCCAATATCCGCGAATTTTTATGCGCGGTATGCCTGTGCCGCCGCGCGTGTTTTCAAATAACACACCGGGCGTCATACGAATGGCTTGGGCGACATTGTCGGAGTTTGTGTCCTTGAAATCCTTGGGCGTAATTTCCGTTGTGGCAGGGTTATAATCAACCTGTTTGGGCGCCGTAACCTCAACAGCACCGAGCTCATAGGATTTTAAAAATCCCCCCCCCTTGCTCTCTCGCTGATTTTAGCTCGCTTGAATTTGTGGTGTCAGTGTCCGCAAAAACGAAGCTCGCAACTACTAGATTGCAAAGTAATGTCGATAAAATCTTGCTTTGCATAGTGTTTGTCTCCTTTCTAAAAAAAATGTTTGTGAAATTCTAGCATAATTTTTTAAAATTTATGCTAGAATTCTATAAAATTTTTCAAAAAATGGAGGAAAAATGAAAAAGTTAATCGCATTAAGCCTCGTGGCTTTGGTATTTATGGCGTGTTCGAGTAGTGAAAACGCCGAAAAAAAGGCAGTTAGCGCACAAGAAAGTGCTTGCAAAGTCGATGACGCAGCCTGCTTTGAAAGCAAATGTGCTAAAAATGATAGTTTCAGCTGTTTAAGATTAGCCGAACTCACTTACTGGGGGCAAGGCGGCGCGGCAAAGGACGAAAAAAAGGCGATTTCGATAATGCAAGAGCGTTGCGAGAGCGGCTATGGCTTTGCTTGTGAGAAAATCGGCGACTTTTACCGCTTTGGAGATGCTAACATAAAGGCGGACAGAGACGAGGCGAAAAGGTATTATGATATATCATCTGCCCTTTACCGCAAGGCTTGCGAGGCAAATGAGGGCGCGGCGTGTTTTAGGCTGGGCTATCTACACCGATATGGAGTGGATAATTATTTTGGAAATTTGAGTATAGAGAAGGATTTGGATAAGACAGTAGCTTACTATGACAAGTCTTGCAAACTTGGATACAAATTTGGATGCCGAAATATGGGCAACTATCACAGAATGGGTTTAAAAGTCGAAAAGAGCGCGAGTAAGGCTATGCACTTTTTTGATAAGGCTTGCGATTTGGATAGTAATATATGCCTTTGGATAGGCAATAAATATAAATTTGAGGATAGGGACTACAAAGCTAGTAAGAGATACTATGAAAAGGCATGTGATAAGGGACTTGAATGGGGCTGTGCTGATATGGGAGTAATGTATTTTAGCGGCTTGGGTGTGGCAAAGGACGAGAAAAAGGCAGCTGAATACTTTACAAAGGCTTGCGAGCTTGATAAAATGGGCTTTGTCTGCCATCATATCGCCACACAATACAAAGAAATAGGCGATTTAACTACCGCAAAAGGCTATAATGAAAAGGCTTGCAAGCTGGGACACAAAAGGGTCCAAAAAATACTCATAAACGCACCCGACTAAGTCCTTTTCCTCGCCAAAGGCTTTGCTGGCAAGTTTTTGCGTGTGAGTTTTTGGATTTTGGTTATTTTAACGCTTCTTGTCTTGTTTCTTTTGTTTGCAGAAACAGGGGTTCGCTCAACTACAAAAAGTAAAGAAATTCTTGTTATGTTTGTTCTTATCCCAGCCATATTTACCACAGCAATCCAGCTTTTAAGGCACAAATACTACGGCTTATTTAAGCTACTTTGGCTCTTTCCCATAGTGCTGTGGGTGTTTATATTTGCCGTGTTTGGATTTGGCATATTATCAGAAATAAAAATTCTGAACTCTACAATAAAATTTGGGATTTGATATGATTTAAAGGGCTTTGAGAGCTAGAATTTTTTGATGGATTTTGGCTCTTGATAATTTAATAAAAAATCGATATAATCGGCACTTAAAGCTTTAATAAAGGATAAAAAATTAGTTCGCAAATACAAACTCACTAACGCCGAAACTATGTGAGCATTTTCCATCGTAAATCCTTTCCTGCTGTTTAGCTTTGAATTTTAGTCAGATTTGAAAGAAACCTTGAATTTTTTGGAAAAAATCAAAGGATTTTCAAACCCAGCACAATTCTAGCTGAATTCAGCAAAAAAGTCTTGTATGTTTGATATATAATTTCGGAAATATTTGGCACTCTCAAAGTCAGGCAGCCCTACACCGTGGGTTTGAGGTATGTGTTTAGTTTTTAGGGGGCTTTGGGTTTTCTAGTCGGCTTTTTTAACCGACTAAAAACTTTAAAGGCTTTTGGGCGTGAATTTTCAAAAGAATTCACGCACTTTTGCCGAGCCTTTGCGTTTTAGTTTAGGCTTGGGCTTTTAGGTGGCTTTTGGGCGGCGTGAATTACTAGGCGAATTTTTTTAAAAATTCACGCCTCGCAACGATGGGCAAACAAAATTTCAGCACCTTTTTAAATGAAATTTGAACTCACTCATTCCTTATAATAAGGCTTTGTGGCAACCCAAAACGCTCGATGAGCCTTTTTTCCATAGCTCGCATTTGTCCGCTGTCCCTCTCGTGGTCGTAGCCTAGCAAATGCAAAAGGGCGTGCAAGAAAAGCAAGGCAAATTCAGCCTCTGCGCTGTGTTTTAGCCTTTGAGCCTCGCTAAAAACGGCGTTTGCGTTTATCACTATGCTGCCAAGTAGTGGATTTTCAGTATTTGGCACGATATTTAATGGAAAGGAAAGCACATCAGTCGCCTTATTCACGCCTCTTTGCTCGAAATTTAGCGCCCTCATCGCGCTTTCATCAAGCAAAACAAGCTCAATGTCCTTGTTTGTCAGCTCGTCCGCGATTTTTTGCGCCAAATTTAAGTCAAATTCAAAGCCAAAGTCGCTTAAATCTTGCTCGCAAAGTATCATCTAGCTATCTTAAATTCGGCATTTAATTCCTCGCAAATGCGGTAGAAATTCACGCCGTCAATGGTTTTGTTATCTTTAAAAAACTCAAAAAGCCCCCAAAAGCCGCTTTCAAGCTCGCGCGATTTCACGCCATAGCTGATGCTCAGCCCCGCCTCGATGAAAGCGGCGAGTTTATCGCAGTATTTGAGTGCCTTGCCATCTATGGCGCCGTCTGTGTCGGCGTTGAAGGCACTTACAGAGCCGCTACACAGCCCCACGCGGCGGTTGCGAAAGGTTCGGTTTTCAAATTCGTTTTTCACCCACGCCCCACTGCTGTCCTTGCGGATGCCCAAAATATAGGCAAATTCATCCCTAAAATCGCTTGGAACAAAGGGCAGAATTCTATCATTTATGAGCTTCATTTCATACTCGCCTATGAGCTCGTGCAGCCCGTCTATGCCGTATTTCACAGGGCTGATTATATCGCGTGTCAGGCTCTCTGGCAGGTCGTGAAACAAGGCGCAGTAGAAGTTGTATTCGAGTCGCTTGTCGCAAGCGCCTATTTTTAGGGAGTAAAAATAGCTTAAAATCGCCACGACAAGCATATGCCCAAGCACCGCCGTTTCAGGTATGCGCGGAGTCTGCGCCCAGCGTTTTTGAAAGCGCAGCCGCCCACTTAAATCTATGATTTTAGCGACTTTTTGATTTAGAGCGATTTTGCGAGCCCCTATGAGTTCGTAATAATCCTCCAACTCCTCATCGACTTTCGCCTTTATCTCATCAATGTCCGCCAAAAACTTGCTCGTTTGATAGACTATGTTAAACTCCCAGCGCGTGGCGAAATAGCTAGCCGCGCGTAGTATGAGGCGTTCTGTGGCAAACTCGCCGCCCATTTGCCAGCGTTCAAAGCGGTGCAAAAACTCGCCGCCCCCCAGCCCCTCGCACATAGGCTCAACCTTGCTTAACACCCACGAATTCACCTCGTCCTTTTTCTGCCGCACGATTTCGTGATACACATCGGGGCGAATGTCCGTTACCACAACGCGGCTTAAAAACTCGAAAATTCCACCCTCAATGAGTGCGCGCATATTGACATCCTTTTGCATTTTGGCGATGAAGTAGGCTATGATGAATTTGTGCGCTTGTTTGTCAAGCTCTACTAAATTTGCCATTCTTGGATAATCATTCCAACGGCTGATACTAGCGGCTTTAAAGATATGCTCGATGAGCTTGGATGTTTATCATTTTGGCATCCTTTTTGAAATTTTTTTTGGCTTTTAAAATTTGCGAAAAATTCAAATTTTTGGGCTTTTTTGGCTTTAAAATTTGCAAATTCTAGCCTAAAAAAGCGAAATTTTAGCATAAATTTGGGAATTTGGGGGAAAATTTAGAGAAATTTTAGCTTAAAATCAAAGCAAAAAAGCCGCGCCACATATCAAATTTTTGACTATGGCGCGGACTCTAAAATTTGGGGTTTTTGCCATTTAAAGCCCACTAGCACTTGCAATCAGCTATGCCCACCATCACCGAACTCGCCTTGATGATGGCGTAGGCTTCTGTGCCCTTTTCAAGCCCTAGCTCATCGACAGCGTCTAGCGAAATGCTCGCTGTGATGGTGTTGCCGCCGCCTATGTCAAGCTTTACGAGTGCATTTACCGCGCCCCTTTGCACCTCTACGACTTTGCCTTTGAGGCGATTTCTTGCACTAATTTTCATTTTGTCCTCCCTTTGAAATTTTATGCACGCTTATTTTAAAAAATCTTGGTTAATGCTTGGCAAATGATAGTTTTAAATTATTCTTTTTTTATTGATACAGGATTTTCTGCATTTTTCACACGCCTCAAAAATCGCTCGCAATGGCGCCTCGTCCGCAGAAATTTACCGCCCACTATAAACTTTTCCCACAAAAACACGATTTACAAGGCACTAAACGAAGTTGTAAAGGGCAAACACTTGTTAAAAGAACTTTTGAGCGTAAAAAAAGACATCGACCCGACCATACAAGAGACCTTCATCAAGCTAAATATGATAGCTAGGGAGATTATCACGAGGCGGCGCGACTATGACATTTACGGACCGATGATAGACCGCGTTTATCTCGACAACGCCGCTTATGTCAAGGTCGTTTCAGTGGAAAAAGACGCCAAAAACGAGCGCGTGCCGATAAAAGACAACTTTTTTATGCTCTTTATAGCCCCCCCGCGTGCCACGGCTGAATATGTCCGAAAAAGCCTTAAAATAGGCTTTGAAGCGTTAGATGATAAATACATTAAAGATTTGATTCGCCTGTGCAACCGCTTTAAAGAACTGCTTATGAAAACCCAAGCCACGCTCGCTAGGGCAAGCGATATGAATGTCGAAATAGATACAAATTTAGGAAATTACGGCTCGAACATTAAATTCAACATAGGCATAAAATTCACGCGCAAACTCAACATAACCATCGGCGGCGTGGGGCTTAGCAGGGAGGATTTTAAGTCAGCGGGCAGCTTCCGCGACACGAAAACCTACATAAACCTCATAGTCGATAAAAGCACGGACTCGAAAATGTGCGAAAAGCTGATGGACGATGTGGAACGCTATTTCGTAGGAGGGTATTGATGGCTTTTGTTTGGGGGTTTTACGGCACTTGCATTGAGGGGCTTCATTTCATTTGGGGCTTGGGATATTTGGGGATTGTGATTTAGGGGGCTTGCGGAGGCTTGCAGAATTTTTTAAGGCTTGTGAGGGGCTTTGTGTGGGGCTTGCGGGGTGGAATTTTTTTGGTAAAAATTTATGCCTTAAAACGCGACTTTGTCGCGTAGTGGCTATGT
>CAVJSG010000029.1:0-2920 GCA_963651895.1 Campylobacteraceae bacterium | reverse complement strand
AAGTCCAAATTTTTACCCAAATTTAATCCCAAAAATCCCACAAAGTCTCAAAAAATTCAGCCCAAAAACCCAAATTTTAGCTCAAATTTCGGCTAAAAAGCCCAAAAAAAATCCCCAAAAAATTTCAGCTACCTTTTAAGCCCTATCGCCGTTTGCAGCATATCATCGCTTGTGGTGATGCTTTTAGAACTCGCTTCAAAGCCCCGCTGCATAACGATTAGGTTTGTTAATTCCGTGCTTAAATCCGTGTTTGAGGCTTCAAGCCTGTTGCCCACAAAGCTCGCGGGTAGGATTAAATCCCCATTTTCATCGTATAAAAACATTGCTGCGCCGCTGTTTGAGGTCTCCATAAAGTTGTTTCCGCCCACACTTGCCAAGCCTTGCTCGTTTATGAAGCTGTAAAGTGCGAGTTTGCCTACGGTTACGGTCTTGCCGTTGCTAAATTGCACCACTATCGAGCCGTCCTCGCCTATTTGGTAGCGGCTGAAAAAGCCCTCTGCCGAGCCGTCTCCGCTTGAAGTGATGGCGTCTGTGGTGCTGTCAGGCAAGATATAAACGCCGTCCCACCCCGCGCCCGTGCGGTTTGTGGAGGGTGTGTTTGTGGGAGTGCCGAAATTTATGGTTATGGCGCCGCCTTGTGGGTTTGGCACGCTTGTGAGGGTGTTTTGCGTGAGTGCGCCGAATTGATTGAAAACGACTTGCCCGCGTGATTCGTTGCCGATTATAGCGCCGCTATCATCGTAAATTCCTGCAACCACATCAAAAATGTAGCTGTCAGTGTCGGCGCGGTCGGTGTTTTGCAGGGTTAAATTGTATTTAAGCGAGCTTACAGAGCCATCCGCGTTATACACGCGCACGCCAAATGCCTTGTCCTCGTAGGTCGTTTTCTCGCCTTGTAGCGTGATAGCCGATATAGAAGCACTTGCGACATCAAAGCCCGCTTGGTTTAAATTCGTCCCATTGAAGTCCCCATTCGCGTCCAAATCCAAAGTGGTGCTCATCACCTCGCCGTCCTTATCCGTCAGCGTTACTATGACTTTGGTGTTTGCTAGCCCCTCTCTCTCAGTGGCTGCGACAGAGCCTGTGAGCGTGCCTGTGGTAGCGTTTTTGGTGAGGGTGGGTAAATTTGCGGTAATGTCCGCACCGCCGTTTATGTTCATTTTTGTGATAGTCGCCGTGTTCATATCAAACGCCGTGCCCGAGGGCGTTATGGTGTTTGCGATGCTCAAATCCGCGCCCAAAGTGGTGTCGTGTTCAAAGGTGATTCCCTTGTCGTCTGTGAAGGTGATTTTTACGGGGTCGCCCGCATTATAGCCTGCCGCCGCGTCCGCCGTGCCATTGAAAGTAAGGCTCGTTACATTTGGTGTGAAAGTCGCTATGGGCGCTGCGGGGTCGTTTGTCAGTGCCGTTCTTTGCTCGGTGCTGCCCTTCACCACGCTTATGCTGCCCGTGAAATTCGCCTGAGTGGTAACCTCGGGGTAATAATACATATTTGTATTTGGCACGAAAAGGCGCGTTTGCATAGTGCTTGGCGATATATCAAAGTCTTGTGTAGGGTTATTTACCGCATAACCTGTGGTTACAAGCTCGTTTGAGTCGTTGTAACGCCCCATAGCCTCAGCCACGCGCGCGCTAAACTCCACAGCCACAAGGTTTGGGTTCATCGTGCCTAGCACGAAATTTCCCGAACTATCCACGAGGTAGTCCGCGCCGTCCCTTACGAATTCGCCGTTGCGCGTGTAGTAGATATTTCCCCTGCCTTGCACGCCAAAAAAGCCCTTGCCGTTGAGTGCCACATCAAATTCAGCCTCGCCGTCCATAAATGAGCCTTGCTCATAGACCACTTTGCTAGCCGAAAGCAACGCGCCACTGCCCGTCTCTGCGGGGTTTGCGGACTGCGAAACTATGCGTTGATAAAAAATGTCCGCAAATTCAGAGGAAGTGCGTTTAAAGCCCACGGTATTGACATTTGAAATGTTGTTCGCCGTTATATCCACGCCTAAATTTTGCGTCCTAACGCCATTTACCCCACTCCAAAGCGATTTCATCATAGTTTGAGCCTTTTAGCTGATTTGCGAAATGTCGCTGAAATTCACCTCTTTGCCCGCGATGACGACCTTTGGCACGCCGTTTGCAAATTTCACAGACTCGACAGGATACGAGCCGTAACTGCTTGTAGTGGTGCTGCCATCGACATTTGTGTAAGAGGTTCGCATAGTGTATTTGCCAGAACCAGCAAAGGTGCCATCGTCCTTGCGCCCGTCCCAGCCAATGATATTTGTGCCTACTGAGAGCTGGTCTTTTTCGACTTTTATGGAGCGAACGAGGTTGCCGCTGCTGTCAAGGATTTGAAAGGTCGCCCCGTCCTTACTCTCTGTGGGCAGATACATCCTAGCCGTGATACTTTGGGTTGAATTTTCAAGCGTGAAAGTCGTCTCGCTGATGGTCGCCATCTTGCCAAGGGCGTTGATGACGGCGAGGTTGCCACTAGTATTCATCGAATCTGCCAGCAATTCCATAGTCTCAACCATAGTCTGCATAGTCTCGTTTGTGTTTTGCTGCATTTCAAGGGCGGCTAACTGCGAGGTTTGCGTGAGCATCTTGTCCGTATCCATAGGGTCTGTGGGGTCTTGATTTTGCATTTCCACGAGCAAAAGTTTCAAAAACGCGTCCTTATCAAGCGTGCTCGCGCTCGTGCTGCTCGAACTCGTGCTGCTAGTGTTTGAAGTCGAATTTGTCGAATTCGTGCTTGAATTCGCCGCATTTGCACTTGTATTTGCCGCCACAGCCGTGTTGCTGCTAGTGTAATAAGTGTTGTCTGTAACCGTTGCCATTGTTTGCTCCTTTTGCGGTTTTTGTTTTTTTGCTTTTCGTTTTTTTTTGCTTTTTTTGGTTTTTTTATTTTAACTTTTTTTGACTT
>CAVJSG010000028.1:0-14916 GCA_963651895.1 Campylobacteraceae bacterium | reverse complement strand
CATTTTGAGTCCTTTATGTTGAATTTCAAGGGGTATTTTTGCATATTTTGGTTAAAAAATTTGAAAAAATGCAAAATAAATTTGAAATTTGTGTAAATTTGTAACATTTTTTTATGAGAATTTTTAAAGAATGTGTGAATTTTTTGTGTTTTTTTGGTTTAAAAAGCATTTTTAAAAATGGCAAATGCCACAGCTTTTTTAAGTAATGGATTGCCACGCTTGCGCTACGCGCTACACTCGCAATGACACTTTATTTGTATTTTTCGCACGCCCTAAAAAACCACTCGCAATGACGGAGTGGCGTGAATTTTTAGCGTTTTTAATAAAAATTCAAAAAATTTTACACCTTTTTCCCAAAAAATTCCCTAGGCTCTATCTCCAAAAACCATTGATTTTCTCATAAATTTAAAAAGCCCTATCAATGAGGGTTTTATAAAAGAGCCTTGAAATTTGCTTGGAATTTATTTAAAATTCACTTAAAATCCCTATAAAATAAGGCTTTTAAACCTTGCTTCAAAAACCCATATTTAAATAAAAAACAGCACAAAAATAAAAAATTAAAAAATTCACACCAAGTGCCGAATAGACACTACCAAACCAAAATTAAAGAAAATTCACAAATTCACTGAATTTTTAAAAAATTCACACCGCCACACAAAAATCAAAGAACTTCATAAAAAAATTCAACTCATTTTTTTCAAATCATCCTTTCAAAACCTCCCCAAGTCGTTGTGCCACTTCATCTTGATTAAACGATTTAATCATATCGCCGCTAAATTTATCCTCACCATCAAAAAAACATTTCAGCTCCCATCGCTCATCTCTTTGCTTGATGGGCAGCCAAAAAAAGTAAGGTATTTTTTTGGAACTCGCCCTGTAAGCCTTTGCCAAATTCTCGTTTTTTGCGAGATATTCCGCGCCCATAGCGTTATCCACGCTTTTTACCTCAAAAATGTGAATTCTATCCTGCGCGTCTTTTAGCACGAAGTCGGGGAAACTACTATGCACCGCCCCGTCCATATAATAGTCGAATTTTATGCTTGATTTGTAGGGGTAGTTTTTGCCAAAAAAGTAAATTTTCTCGCCATTTGCCACTATGCTTTTTACCAAATCCTGCTTGCAAAGCCCACGCATATAGCCTACCCACTGCTTTTCGGCTATGCTGTCAAAGGCAAATTTATCCCCATTTTCAAGCTCCCAAAACCACTGCTCCAAGCTCTCTTTATCAAAAGCATTGTCGCTTTTATTAAAAAACTACTCATCGCCAAAACCCCGCTCTCACTGCTCGTTTCCACTATCTCAACGCTGTTTTCATAATCCTCTTTTAGTGCGTTAAATTCCCTTTTAAGCGCACTAAAATGACTAGCAAATTTCATCCATTTTGCGCTATCATTGCCCGCAAATTTTTTACACTCCATCGCCAAATTCCTATGACTTTGCAGCCTTTTTACTAACTCAAAAATCCCCAAATTTTCGCCGCCATTTTTGTCATTTTCTATCACGGATTGTGCGTTAAAGCCCAATTTCTCGCCCTCTTTTAGCCTTGTGATTTTTAGCTTAAATTCATTTATGATTTCATTATTAAAAAGTCCTGCGTTTATCTGCCCCTTTAAACGCACCGCCACGGCGTTATTTTCACGCGGTTTCACGCCATAAATATAAGCCTTGCTGATTAGCTCTTTTTGCGCTGAATTTAAGCTCTCAAATCGCGACAAACAGGGGTTTCGCCGCACTCGCCCCATCACTTGCTCGTCAAGCTGCTTCGAGTGCGTATCTCGCACTTGATAAAGCATACAAGCACGCGGTATGTCCCAGCCCTCGCTAATCACCATTTTAAAGATGATTATATCTATGCTGCTTTCGTTGCTTTTTGCATAATTTTTCCACTTTTTCACGCTCAGCCGCGCAGTTTTTAGCCTATCATTCGTCTCGCATTTGTTTGAATTTTTATCATCGACAATTATCATATATTTTAGTTCGCTGTGCTTTTCTAACGCCCTTTTTATCGCACTTATCTCGGCATCTGCCTTGTCCTTATTTGAAATTTGAATGATTAAACAAGGATTTATCCCCACGCCATTTTGCGCGTCCAAATACCGCGCTTTGATTTCCTTAAATTTCGCCAAAACCCTCTCTATATTCGTCTCATCCTCATCCCACTTTACATCCTTTATAAGCTGCGCATTCACCGCATCTTGCACTGAAATTTCCACATTTGCGCACTGATTCCGCGCGAGTTTGGGAGTGGCTGAAAAATTTATCACCCTTTCAAAATACCCGCCACTAGCACTTTTGATAAGCTCATCAAGATTGTTTGTGGCTATGTGGCATTCATCTTTTATGAGATAAATTTTCTTTGGATTTTGCGTTTTTGCGCCATATAAATTGCCCGTGATATTGTCCAAAAAATTCACCAAAGCCCCTGCTTTTAGGCGCGAACCCTCTTTATACAAATCGCGCGGCAGCACATAGACATTAAAATCAAGCGGGATATCAAGCCCTTCCTCGCCGCTTGTGTTTGTGTCGATTAAATGGGGCTTTAAATGCGTGAATTTATTTTTAAAATTCACAAAAGCCTTGTAGTTTTGTTCCCCAAGCGCGCCCTTTGAAAGCGTGCTGACGATGAAAACCACATTTTTATCCTGCGCCAAAACGCGGTTCATCAAATCGCTCATCATATAGGTTTTGCCGCTGCCTGTGGGGGCTTTAAAGGTGCATTCCTTTTCACGCAAAACGCACTCAAAAAGCTTGCTCACAGCCTCATTTTGCAAATCAATCATCTCTTGTGTCATTGCTCGCTACCTTTGCTATCTTGGGGCTTTGCTTGGGGTTTGTTTTGTGAATTTTGTTGTAAATTGTTGTTTTGTGAATTTTTATTTTGGGGTTCATTTGTTTGTGAATTTTGATTTTGTAAATTTTGTTTTTGCAACTCTTGCGGTTTGCACTTTATTCCGTGCCTTGCCAAATACTCCGCATTGGTTTCTAACTGCGTAAGCGTAAGCGCAAATTTATCCGCTATCCACAAAGCCTTGTCGTGGGCGAATTTAAACCGCCCATTCTCGTCCAAATCATAACTTTGCGCGTCCAAAGCATAATTTCGCTCATCTATGGCGGTGAAAATGTTTTCGCCTTTTTCGTCAAGTGCGGATTTATCTACCTCGGCGATTTCATACACAGCCAAGTCGTCATTATAAGGCGCGTTCTTTTTTACCCACTCAAAATCCGTGCCCCCATCATAACAGCACCCCGTCATTATGCGTTTTAGGCGTTTTGCGCTTACATCAATGGCTATGCCGTTAGGATTTGTAGCGGTTATTTCGTTATTTGTTACCAAAATGCACCGCCTTTTGCCCCCGTCTATGCGGTTTAGTTCCATCACCGCGTGGGCTGTCGTGCCACTACCTGCGAAAAAGTCTAGGATTATATCGCCATCATCGCTAGAATTCACGCCTACTTCGTCATTGCGAGTGAGTGCGACAGCACTAATCGTGGTAATCCACTATGCAACAAAGTCGCGTTTTTTGGGAGTGGGAAAACCTAAAATTCAAGGCAAATTTTTGTGCTAAATTTTTAGGCGAAATTCACAACAAAACCAAAGTTTCAAATTTGCGTAGTGCCGTTGCCTACGAGCGAAACTTAATTTACTAATGCAAATTTTTTGCTCGCCTCATTGTGTTTCACTTCATTTTGCACTTTGTTTTTATAGTCGGCGTTTTCGCCATTCCAAAAACGCGCGGTACCCGTAGTGGATTGTTTTAGCTTTTTCGAAGTCTCGCAATGATGAACTACCGCAACCTCACATGCTCGCAATGACAACATAATGCAAATTCGCCCCCTTAACTATGGCATTTAAACCCAAATTTAACCAAACTTTACCATTCAACAACCAAAAAAAATTATAATGCGCTTTTAAAAATTTAAAAATGTGCTTTGAATTTTGCAAATTTAAGCCCATTTTAAAGCATTTCAAACAAAAGGACACCAAATGCAAGCACTAAAAGAGGGCGTCAAAGCCTGCGGCAGCCTGAAAATCAGCATTTTTTTGTTTTTGCTTTTCGCGTTTTTTTGCGCCATCGCAACCTTCATTGAGAGTGCCTACTCCACGCCCACGGCTTGGGCTATGGTGTATGGCACAGCCTATTTTGGCTTTATTCAGCTGCTTTTGGGGCTAAATTTAGCCTGTGCTGTGTGGCGTTACAGGATGATTTCGCGGCACAAAATCCCGCTTTTGATTTTTCATCTCTCATTTTTGCTAATTTTACTCGGTGCGGCGATGACGCGGTATTTAGGCTACGAGGGCAATTTACACATAAGAGAGCAGGACTCAAACGCCGCTGTGGTAAGCTCCAAGTCCTATGTAAAGCTCGCCGCTCTCGATGGGCAAAGGGTTTTGACGCAAAATTACGGCACAGATGTCGCCCTGCTGCCCTTTGCGAATGATTTTAATTTAAAGCTAAATTTAGGCGGCGAAACGGCTAGCCTCAAATACAAAAATTTGCTTTTGGATGTCGAGGAAATCTATGTCGAGGATGAAAAAAGCCCGCCCCTACTCGTGCTAATGATAAACAGCCCTGAAAGCGGCGCAAACGAGCTTGTGCTGGGTGCTGGCGAGGCTATCAACATAAATGGGGTGAATTTTAGCTTTCTTAACGAGGACACGCCCAAGCCCTTTGTGAAAATCGATGAGAAAATGCAGCTCGTGGCGAGCGAAAACCTGAATTTCGTGGCTATGGGCGGCGGTGCGGGCGATGTTTTAAAGGCGTTAAGCCCCGCAAATGCCGCTGAAAAGAGGCTTTATGGCATAGGCGAGCTGAATTTTGTCGTAAAATTCGCCTCGATGGGCGCAAAAATCGACTACAAGGGCAAGAACCGCCCCCAAGATGAGAGCTTTTTCAAGTGGTTTGCAAGCCTTGTCTTTGGCGAAAAAGAGCCGCTGAATTTAAGCGCAAACGCCGTCAATGCCCTGCAAATGAGCCTTTCTTACAAGGGAGAAAGCAAGGATGTCGTGGTGTTTGAATACGCAAACCCCACGCCCATCGATGTCGGCGGGCAACTTTTCTTTGTCTCTTACAGCCCCGTGAGCGAGGATTTGCCCTTTGAAATTTACCTAAAAGACTTCGTTTTGGACCGCTACCCGGGCTCGAATTCTCCAAGCTCTTACGCAAGTGAGGTTGAGGTGAGGGACGGCGAAAAAAGCTTTGATTATAGAATTTTTATGAACAATGTGCTGGATTACCGCGGCTACCGCTTTTATCAAAGCTCTTATGACAGGGACGAGCGCGGCACTATTTTATCCGTCAATAAAGACCCCGGCAAAATCCCCACCTACGCGGGCTATTTCCTGCTTTTCTTGGGTATGTTTGTGAGCCTTTTAAACCCCAAATCTCGCTTTCGCACCCTTGCAAGGCTTGTCAATCAAGACGCGCTAAAACCTGTGGCAGTGGCTTTTGCGCTATCTTTCTTTGCCTTTACGCCGAATTTATGGGCGGATGAGGTTAAAAATTCAGCTGAAAATTCAGCCGCGAGCGTGAATTTAAATGCAAATTCGAGCGAAAATTCAGCCCAAAATTCCAAAAATTCAAATTCGGCGGCGAATTTAAATGAAAATTCAAACGAAAATTCAGCCCAAAGCGTGAATTCGGCTGAAAATTCAAAGTCAAATTTAAATCCGCATTTAAGCAAAGACAAGTCCGCAAAGCCCAAAATGCCGGCTCTGAGTAAGGAACACAGCGCGAAACTCGCCACCCTCGTGGTGCAAAAGCAAGGCGGCAGGATGAGTCCGCTTGACACGCTGGCTGGCGAGGTGCTCGAAAAGGTGCATAAAAGCAGGACTTACGAGGGGCAGGATGCTAGCGGCGTGCTGATGTCTATGTATATTTTCAAGCAGTGGTGGGCTTTTGAGCCGCTTATTGTGATGCCTAAAAACAAGGCTGTGAATGAGGAATTTGCTAAAATTTTGGGGCTGAAAACGGCGCAAAAATTCATAAGCTATGCGGATTTTTTCGATGAAAACGACAACTACAAACTCACAAAGTATGTAGAAAACGCCAACCGCAAGAACCCAAACTCGCGCGGAGTCTTTGACAAGGAGCTTATAAAGCTTGATGAGCGTGCAAACATTGTAAATCTCGTGCTTGGCGGCGATTTGCTGCGAATTTTCCCCCTGCAAAGCGGCGAGGAACAGCTCTGGCTAGCACCCACTCAGCTTGATGAGCTTTACAAAAAGGGCTCGTTAGGGCAAAGCGAGGGCGAGGAAGTCGCGCTTTTGTTTGGCAAATACCTAAACGCAGGCGTTGTGGGCATAGTGGAGGGCAATTACACGAGGGCAGATGAGGCTTTGGATGCTATCAAGGCTTATCAAAGCAAGTATGGAGCGAGCATTATGCCTAGCGAAACCAAGATAAACACCGAAATTTTCGTAAATTCAGCGCAAATTTTCGTAAAACTCACGCCCATTTACTTGCTAGCAGGGCTTTTGCTGCTTGTGATAGTGCTATTTAAGATGATTCGCCCCAAAACGAACATAAATTTAGCCTTCAAATGCGTCTATGCCATAAATATTTTAGCCTTTATCGCCCACACAGCAGGGCTTTGCTTGCGAGCCTACCTTGCAGACCACGCTCCGTGGAGCAATGCTTATGAAAGTATGATTTACATAGCTTGGGCTTTGGGGCTTAGCGGCATTTTCTTTTCGCGCAAAAGCCCTATTGCCCTGTCCTTAACTTCGATTTTGGCAGGCTTAACCCTATGGGTAGCGCATTTGGGCGAGATGGACCCGCAAATCACAAATTTAGTGCCTGTGCTAAATTCATATTGGCTTAGCATTCACGTTTCTGTAATCACTGCTAGCTATGGATTTTTGGGGCTTTGCACGCTTCTTGGAATTTTCGTTTTAGTGCTTTTGTGCTTTATGAAAAAGGGCGGCAAGCACAATGAAAACATAGCCCGAAACATAACAGAAGCCACGCGTATCAACGAAATGGCGATGATTTTGGGGCTAATACTGCTTACCATAGGCAATTTCTTGGGCGCGATTTGGGCGAATGAAAGCTGGGGGCGCTATTGGAGCTGGGACTCAAAGGAAACTTGGGCACTCATTAGCATTCTCATCTACGCCGCCATTTTGCATATCCGCCTTGTGCCAAGCCTTGCCACGCAGTTTAACTTCGCCGTAGCGTCAATGTTTGCCTACTGGGTCATCATTATGACTTATTTTGGCGTGAATTACTTCCTCGTGGGGATGCACTCTTACGCGGCAGGGGATGCGGCGAAAATTCCAAATTCCGTCTATGTGGGCTTTGTTTTAATGCTAATTTTGGCTATAATAAGCTATTTTAAGCGTGGCTACGCGAAAAAACTATAAAGGCAAAGTATGAATACAACGATAGTCTTGGCACTTTTTGCCCTGCTTTTGGTAGCACTCGTGGGCATTGTCATCGCTTTGGCGATGGGCAAAAAAAACGTCCCCGCCGAAAAAGCTGTGCGGGCTCGTTCTTTGCAGGATTTAATCAACGAGGGCAGGGCGTTTAGCGGCACAAATTTACAAAGCCTCATCGATGAATTCATCGAAACGCAAAAGCTGCCCTTTCGCCAAAGCGAGAATTTAAGCGCGGATGCGAAAGCAAAGCTTGAATTCGTGCGGGCTGTGGCGAGTAATAAAAACGCCACTGCCAAGCACATTTCCTACCTAAACCGCGAGTTAGTGAAAAAATACGGCACCTACAAGGCAGACATCGAGTCCTACGAAAAAATGGGACTTGGCGAGCGAAAATAAAGGACAAAGCGTGAATTTAGTGGTAGTTGATGATGACATAAATATGCGAAAAGCCCTTGAAATAGCACTTAGCGAGTATGAGGAATTTCATATTACTTCTTACAAATCCGCCACCGAGGCGCTTAAAAAGCTCGATGATAGCGTGGATTTAATCATCACAGACATCAATATGCCCGGCATTGACGGCATAGAATTTGTGAAGCAATGCGCGCACAAATATGACTTCATCATCATCACGGGCAATGCCACGCTAAACCGCGCCATAGAAGCCGTCCGCCTTGGCGTAAAGGACTTTCTCACCAAGCCCTTTGACATCGCCACGCTCGTAACCGCCATAAAACGCGTGAAAATCATAAACGAAAAAACGGCGGCAAAAAATTCACAAAAAACCGCCGAAAAGAGCGAAAACAAGGGCGAAAATAGTGAATTTTTTGCAAGCTCGCCAGCACTCGAAAAAACCCTTGATTTAAGCCTCAAAGCCGCAAAGACGGACGCTAGCGTTATGCTTTTTGGCGAAAGTGGCGTGGGCAAGGAACTTGTCGCCAAATTCATCCACCGCAACTCAAAACGCGCCGACAAGCCCTTTGTAGCCATAAATATGGCGGCAATTCCTGCGAATTTAATCGAAAGCGAGCTTTTTGGCTTTGAAAAGGGCGCATTTACGGATGCAAACGCCACGAAAATAGGGCTTTTTGAGATGGCAAATGATGGCACGCTTTTTTTGGACGAAATCGGCGAAATGCCCTTTGAAATTCAAGCAAAATTACTGCGAGCCTTGCAAGAGCGCGAAATTTCAAGGCTTGGCGGCACCAAACCCATAAAAATCAATGTTCGCATCATCTGCGCCACAAACGCAAACATCGAGCACAAAATCGAAAACAACGCCTTTCGCAGCGATTTATACTATCGCCTCAACACCATCCCCATAAAAATTCCGCCCCTTCGCAAGCGCAAAGAGGAAATTTTGGGCATCGCCGAGCAGGTTTTGAAAGACACCTGCGCTGAATACGAGCTTGAAGCAAAGTCGCTGAGCAAAGACGCGGCGGACACGCTATTAGATTATGATTACCCGGGCAACATACGCGAACTCATCTCAATCGTGCAACGAGCTTGCATTTTGAGCGAAAACGCCGAGATTTCAAGTGAGGATTTATTTATCGATAGCCGCCAAAAACGCGAAATCCCCATACTCGAAAAAGAGTTGATTTTAGAGGTTTTAAGCGAGTGCAAAAATGATTTGAAAAAATCCGCCGCTATGCTTGGGATGAGCGAGCAAATTTTAGGCGAAAAGATGAAAAAATATGACATTTTTGTGGAGTGAAATTTAGGGCTAAAAGTGTGAATTTATAATGTTTTTAAAGTGTTAAAATTTAGGCAAAAACTCGTCATTGTAATGCTTTGAATATAAAAAATCTTTGCCAAAATAGAAAAATTATCAAAAATTTAAATTTAAAATTGCCATAATTAAAACCAAAGGAAACCCCTATGAAATCAGCATTTACCATACTCGAACTCATATTCGTCATCGTGATTTTGGGCATTCTAGCCGCCATAGCCCTGCCGCGCCTTGGTGCAAGCAAGGACGAGGCGGAGGTTAGCAAGGCTTTAAGCAACATAAAAACCATCATCACGGACATCAGCACCTACGCGCTTCAAAATGACGCGCTGTCGAGCACGGCGGCGATGAGCAATGTCGCGGGCTTGGAAAATGTGGATTTGAGCAGCTTTTCGGGCACGCAAGTGGCGAAATTTAAGGTCGGCAGCGATGAGGAATGCCTGCGTTTCGTGTTTGTCAATGAAAGCAGCACGCTCATCCTCGGCGTAGCAAGCAACGACAACGCGCTCGCCCTCATCACAAGCCTAGCCGCCGCGCACAGCCAAAGCGTGCAAAGCGGGGACACGGCAGCCAAAACCGCGCTGGCAAACGCGACAGACGCCCTAGTGAATGCCGATTTGACAAGCACTTCGCAGAACAAAGCCTGCGTGAGCCTCACAAACACGCAAGCCTTTCAAGCCTTGGCGAATAAAACCTATGTTCTTTTGGGGAGATGAGGGGAAAAATTTAACGGGAAAGGCTGAAATTTTGGGGAAAATTTGGGGAAATTTAAGTTTAAATGGCGGAAATTTGGGGATTTTGGCGGAAAATTTGAATTTTGGCTTGAATTTTTAGGCAAAAACGCGTCATTGCGAGCGATTTTAAAAAACTGCGTGGCGTCTGCGCGTAGCGCCGACTCGCGTTAGCGCAAATCCACTACGCGATAAAATCGCGTTTTTGGGTGCAGAAAGCGCTGACTGCAAAATCAAAGTGCAAAATGAAGCGAAAACGCTATGAGCGAACGAAATTTTAATTTCGAGTTTCGCTCGTGGGCAACCGCGCCCAGCGCATTTGTAGCTTTGATTTTGCTTTGAAATTCGTGTTTAAATTTTAACACTTTTTTAGAAAAGAGCCTTTGAATTTCGCGCAACTTTGCCGAAATTTCGCCCATAAAAAAAAAGCCAAGCCTAAGCCTGGCTTTTAGCAATATTTTTGAAAAGATTCACTGCTTATATCGACAAAAAATTTTTGCACTTTATAGTTTTTTGGAAAAATTTGAGCTTTTGTGCGAAAATGGCTTTGGGCGGTGGCAAAAGGTGTAGCGGCGGGGGTTGAACCCACGAACCCACTATGCCATCGAACGCGACAAGACTCGCAAGTGCCATCTATTGATTTATCACTGCCGATTATGAAAGGGTCGGCTCAAACACCCTGTGCCGAGTTTTGAACTCGGTGGTTATTCTATTGTCGACAAAAAATTGTAGCGAAAAATCGTAAATTTAAAGGGTAAAATCAAAAATTCCACCCCAAATTTCAAGCAAAATTCACAAATTCAAACCTCACTCCACATTCGTCCAAACCGCCACCACATCGTCATCATCTTCGAGTTTATCAAGCAGTTTTTCTATGTCTAAAATTTGCGCTTCGCTGAATTTTTTAGGCTCATTTGGGACATATTCAAGCCCGGCTTTTTTTATGCTTAAATTCTTGCTTAAAATCCCATCGCTTAGCTCTTTAAAGGCAGTGTAATCGCCGCTAATGACTAATTCATCGTCATTTTGCTCCAAATTTTCCAGCCCAAAGTCGATTAAATCAAGCTCCAATTCCTCCAAATCCCCCTCAAATTTCTCCAAATGAAACACGCTTTTGCGCGAAAACAAAAAGCTCAAAGCCCCATTTTGCAGCACTTCGCCGCCGTTTTTGGAAAAAATTGCCTTGACATTTGCCACCGTGCGCGTGGGATTGTCGCTCATACACTCGGCGATGACAAGAGCCCCGTGCGCCGCCTTGCCCTCGTAATGCACGCTTTTGATGTCCGCGCCCTCCTTGCCCTGCGCGCGCTTAATCGCCGCCTCGATGTTGTCCTTTGGCATATTGCTCGCCTTTGCCGTAGCGATGGCACTGCGCAGCTTGGCGTTGCCCTCAGGGTCCGCCCCGCCCTCTTTCGCCGCCACCTGTATGGCTTTTGCCAGCTTTGGAAACAGCTTGCTCATCTTGTCCCAGCGGGCTTCTTTGGAAGCTCGGCGGTATTCAAACGCTCGTCCCATAGTGTTTTCCTTTCGTTTTGCGGCGCACTCTTGCGGACGCTTTTTGGGGAGACGCTGCGTGCTTTCGCACTTTGCTCGCTTCGCAAACTTCGCGCGGATGAACTTAATGTTCTATCCGCGCTCGTTCGCTCGCGCAACCCCAAAAATCGCCTCGCAATAGTGCGCCTTGTCGTCTTTTGCTTAAATGCTTGTGATTTGACATTTTGTGAATTTTTCGCGTTTCGCGGCTTGAATTTACCTTTGGTTGCGGCTTTTGGCGGGCTTAGCTTGCGGCGATAAATCAATTTCTCATCCACAATCGTCAGCCCAAGTTAGCAACTTTTATTTGGGCGTTTCTAGTGTGGAATTTTTGTGAATTTTTTAAGAAAAATTCACGCAAAACGCTACCGAGCCGTCATTGCGAGCCTTGCGAAAGCAAGGCGTGGCAATCCATTAAAAAATTCACGCCTTTTTCCAAAAACCGCTCACAATGATGATTTAATGCCAAATTATCGGCATTCGCAAGGCAAATTTCTTTGAATTCGCCCAAAAATTCAGCCCTTACAAGCCTTAAAAACGCGCAAAGCTACTCCATTTCGTAGCTCTCATCATCGCCCTCGTCATCAAAGCTGTAATCATCCTCATCATAAGCATAACTCTTGCGCGAAGTGCTGGCAAATTCATCATCTGCGAGCTCATCAAGGCTCTCGTCAAACTCATCATCTAACAAGCCGTCAAGCTCGTCATCATCATATTTTGCCATAAATTTCCCCTTTCTGCGAAAATTGTTGCGATATTTTAGCTGAAATTTTACTCAATTTGCTATAATTTTTTAAATTTTTTAGCGAAAGTTTGAGATGAAAATCACGCATTTAGACGAGAAAAACCGCCCAAAAATGGTCGATGTGAGCGATAAAGAGCCCACAAAGCGCGAGGCTGTGGCGAGTGGTAGCATTTATATGAGCGCGGATGCCTTTACAGCCGTCAAGCAAAACACCGCCAAAAAGGGTCCCGTGCTGCAAACGGCTGTCGTGGCGGCGATTATGGGGGCGAAAAAGACTAGCGAACTCATCCCTATGTGCCATCCACTAGGCATTTCAAAGGTAGAAGTGGATGTGGCAGAGGACGCAAAAGCCCATAAATTCACGCTTTTTGTGCGGGTAAAATGCGAGGGCAAGACGGGCGTGGAGATGGAGGCTTTAAGTGGCGTTAGTGTGGGGCTTTTGACGATTTATGATATGCTAAAAGCCGTAGATAAGGGGATGAGAATGACAGACATAGTGCTTGAAAGCAAGAGTGGGGGCAAGAGTGGCGACTTTAAGCGTGCTAGGTGAAAAGCCGCGCATCGACTACCCCGTCCTGTGGGAATACAAGGTGATTTTCGAGGCTAGCGAGAGCGCGCAGGCACTATTTGATGGGCTTTTTGGCGAAAGGGAATTTACCCACACCCCATCCAAGCATAGCAAAAGCGGCAAATATCAAAGCCACAGCCTGAAAATCCTAGTGATGAGCGAGGATGAAAGGCTTGAAATCTTTAACGAGCTTAAAAAAAGGGCGAAGTTTGTGATATGAAGTGGGGTGGCGACTTGAAATTTAGGGTTAAATTTAATATAAATTTAAGATTTTTTATGAAAAAATGCTGAAATTTAGTGCAAATTTTGAATTTAGAAATTTTATATAAAAATAGGCTTAAAATTTAGCACAAATTTATCATAAATTTACCCCAAATTTAATAAGTCTTACATTCGCCCTCATCATCGATTTTACACTCGCCCTTTTTTATGTCGTAAAAATCCGTGTAAAACGCGGTAGCGTGGGCGTTTTTGTGTTTGTCGATGAAGGCTTTTTCGTTGCTTGAAAATGCCATTATGCAGCCGCCATTTTCTATGTATTCGCGCGCGAGTTTTTCACCCTGCTCGCTTTGCAAAAGCCCCGTGCTCGCCGTTATCATCGCTATGTCAAGCCTCATCGCCTCTTTGAGCGCGTCAGTAGAAGCCCAAACGCAAAACATATAGATTCAAGCTTTGCGGATATAATCCTTGCTCTGTGCATAAATTCACTCAAAGCCACATCACTTCACCTCCCAAAAGCTGTCATAAATCTTGTTGCGTTTGGCTAGTTCGGCGTTGAATTTGCCTAGCGAAAACTCGCTTTCAAGCAGGGTTTTATGATAGAGAGGATTGCGCCCAAGGCCAAAGGATTCTGTGCGCAAGCCCACAGAGTCCAAGATAAGCGGTGCTATGTCAAAATGACTCAAAATTCGCTCTTTTACAAGCTGCGGCGTAGGCGTTTGCGTGAATTTTGCATTTACAAAGGCGTTGAAAACCGCCCTTTTTGCTTGTGGCGGGAAAAAATTTGTCGTCATTGATAAATGGTCGCCAAGCACGATAATCGTGGTGTTGCCCTCAAATTCGCTATTTTGCACGAATTCCACAAAGTCGCTTATAATGGTGTCCGCGCACATAAACGCGCCAGCAGTGGATTTTGGGGTGTTTGGGCAGCGTGTCTCATCCACAACGCCATCATTTATGTGCGTATCCATAGTAGAAATGTAAAACACAAAAGGCTTTTCAATGCCCATCAAATAGTCCTTTGCTAGCTCAAAAACCTTTGCGTCTTTTGCACCCCAAGCCCCTTCAAGCTCTTTTGGCAAGGGCGTGGGAAGCAAATTTTGTGCCTGAAAATACGCCAAATCTAGCACTTTAACGCCGTGCGTTTCAAAAAATGCCCTTGTGCCAGCAAATTTAGCACCCATACCCGAAAAATACGCCTGCGCGTAGCCTAGTTTGTCGAAAACATCACTCACACAGGTAGCCGAGCTTAAAAAATGCTTGTTGTTAAAGCTGTTGCCGTCAATAGGCATATTTAGTGGGACGGCGCACAAATGAGCAATGGTGCCAGCGATAGTCCAGCCCGTGCCAGCAACCTGCTGTATGCCACCAAGCGCGTTTGTAGCGGCGAAATTTGTATTTTTAAGGGCTAGATTTGTGAGTTTTGGGATAAGTTCGCCAAAGGGCGAATATATGGGGACTAGCTCG
The DNA here is from genome assembly GCA_963651895.1 of Campylobacteraceae bacterium. Classification (GTDB taxonomy): domain Bacteria; phylum Campylobacterota; class Campylobacteria; order Campylobacterales; family Campylobacteraceae; genus Campylobacter_D. The sequence goes on along the minus strand of CAVJSG010000028.1, from coordinate 543 downwards.
GATTTTACTTGCTTGAAATGCGAGTAGTGCGGGCTTTGTTGGCTGATATGGCTTTTAAAATACGAATTTATAGGGTTATGAGGCGACTCGCCCCCCCCCCCCCCATTTTGAGTGGCGAAAGGCACATTTTGGCTACTAAATGTGCTTTCTAGGCTTTCGACTAGAATCACTATGAGATTTTGCGTGGGCGCGAAATTTTGCAAGGCACTCTCATCAAACGCCCTGTAATGCTGCTCGTAAAGCGTGGAGTAAGCGGCTTGCGTTTTGAGATAGCGGGTGATTTTGAGTTTGTTGTTTGTGGCGTTAAGGCACAGCGCAAACAAAGCAATGCCAAGGGCTAGCTTGCTAATCGTGGGTTTCTTTTGGCAAAGGGCGTAAATTTTGCGCGAAAAAGCGATGAATTTTGGTAAAAATTCAATGAATTTTGGCAAAAAGCGGTAGCGGACAAAGACATAAATCTCGCGTGTCCAAGTCAAACAAAAAGCAGCCGCAAAGCTCGGCAAAATCACACTTTTGACAAAATCGCTAACAAAGGGCGTGTCG
>CAVJSG010000027.1:0-14917 GCA_963651895.1 Campylobacteraceae bacterium | reverse complement strand
TTTTATCCCCATATCTACTTTTCTTGTGTTATAATCTCAAACAAGAAAAAATTTACTAACCTGCTTACTAACTTTTGAAAGTTAAGCAAAATAAGTTAGTAAATAGCCTTTAAAAATGCTATCTATAAGGCTTTTTAAAGATTTTAAGGGGGAGAAAATGCTTACCGACAAAGAAATCAAGGGCTTAAAACCAAAGGCGGACAAGAAATACCTCGTGGCAGATGGTGCGATGATGTTTGTGGTTGTTTATCCTAGCGGCAAAAAGTCATTTGCGTTTAGCTACAATGACCCTAAAACACGCAAGTTAAAGCGTGTCATACTCGGGCAATACCCCAAAATGTCGCTCGTTGAGGCTAGAAATGAGCGCGTGAAGCTGCAATTTAACCTTGAAAAGCACAACAGCATCGTGGAAAAAACCGCTGCAAATGAGAGTTTTAGGGAAATTTGTGAGAAATATCTAGCCCAAAGGAATGATGTCTCGCCAAACACCCTAAAAAGCTGCAAGGCAAGGTTTGATAATTATTGTGCGAAAATTTTAGATTACAAGATAGACAGGGTCGAAAAAGCCGATATTTTGGACATTTTCGAGCGAATGAAGCTCGCAAAAAAGCCTATTGTAGCCAAAAAACTTTTTAGCGACCTTAACAACATTTTCGTATATGCGTTAAATAGGGACTTGATAGGGGTAAATCCCCTCGCAAGCATCATAAAAAAGGACATTATCTACAAAAAACCCGTCAAACACCACGCTACCATAGTAGAGCAAGATAAGGTCAAACAGCTCATAGGCGACATTTTAGATACAAATGCAAATATATACACCAAAGTAGCGGCGTTGATGAGTTTGCTCACGGCACAGCGAAGTTTTAGCGTGCGAAGTGCCGAATGGAGTGAAATTGACTTAGATAAGGGTGTTTGGGAAATTCCAGCAGCCAAAATGAAAATGAAACGCCCACATATAGTGTATTTAAACGCCCCTTGCGTGCAAATTCTTAAAAGTTACAAACCTCTGTGCGATGAGCGGCTTTTTGAGAGTTTGCATAGCAGAGGCGAGATTATGAGTGATAACACCATTCGTATGATGTTTCGTAGAATGGGTTACGGTAACGATGATTTTACGCCTCACGGCTTTCGCTTTTGCGCCATCTGCCACGAGCATAGAGGCGAGCACGGATTAAGTAGCGATATAATCGAACTTTGCCTAGCTCACCTTGACAAAAACGCCGTTCGTGCAAGCTATAATTTCGCCTCGAATTTAGACGAGAGAAAACGACTTTTTGAGTGGTGGGGGCAGTATTTGTGCGATTTAGAGCCGAGATTAGCGAGGTTTGAGGTGGAGTTTGTTTAGGACAATACAAAAACAAACATTGACAAATCTCATAAATTTTGCTATGATTGTCATCAAATTTAAACAAAAGGATACAAAATGAATGCACTTATACAATTTCGTATAGACGGCAACGAAAAGCAAAAGTTAGAGCAAACGCTCAAAGCTATGGGGCTTGACATAGCCACAGCCTTTAAACTCTTTGCCGCACAAGTGATAAGGCAAAGGAAAATTCCATTTGAGGTAATTGCTGATGAGAGCTATGTGCCAAACGATGAGACCATAGCCGCTATAAAGAGGCTTGAAAACAACGAGGAAGTGCAAAGTCTCACGCTTGATGAGCTTGTCAAAATCGCCAAAAAAAGTAGCACAAATGCTTAAATTAAGGCAAGATAAGACTTTCATCAAAGACTTGCAAAAAGCAAGGCTGGGTGACTCACAGCTTGGCAAATTCACGGCTTTCATTACTGCGTTAATGCGTGGCGAAAGCCTGCCACCTGAGGCAAGAGACCACGCACTTGTAGGCGAGTGGCTAGGGTATAGGGACTTTCACATAGGTGGCGACAAGCTAGTTATCTACAAAATCAAAGCTGATGAGCTTTTGCTCGCTCGTCTTGGCACGCACGCACAGCTTTTTAGAAGTGAGTGAGTGTTTTACCACTTCAACCCCTCGTCCATTCCAAGCATATCAATGAGCATATTGCGAAAGTCCTTTACGCCTTGTGAGTTTAAAATGCTCTCCGCAGCTGCGACATTGCCGCCTGTGCTAATATAAACCCTCATTCAAAACCTAACTCTTTTTCATTCAAAACCTAACTCTTAAAAAAATCAAACGCCAGAATTTCACGCAAAAGCCCTTTAAATCGGTTTTAAAGCGGGGTTAGGTGCGGGTAAATGGCGATAAAATGGCACTTTAAAGCAGTTTAAAAGGCTTGTTTGAAAGTCGCCATTTTGTCATTTTTACCGCAAACAGTTAGGTTTTGAATGTAAAATTTTCGCTAAATTTGGCGAATTTTGCGATTTTAAAAGCAAAAATTTACACAAATTTCGCACCTTTTAAATTAAAATTTCACGCAAAATTTGCACCTTTTGAGCTAAAAATTCGCCCAAACTTCACGCAAAATTCACAAAATCGGTGTGAATTTTGCCCTAAATTTGCAAAATTTGCGCCTTTTAAAAGGATTTTAAAAGTGTTTTAAACCCCATTTAAAAGGCTTTTAAATGTGGCTTAAAAGGGGGCAAGTTTTGCCTAAAATTTCGCAGATTTTGCCTTTTGCGTGGGGGATTTTAGACAAAACACTCAAAATTCCTTTGAAATTTGGCTAAATTTCGCGGATTTTGATTGATGTTTGCTGCGTAAAAGTCGCTTAAATGCCTTTTTAGCGGCAAAAAGTGGGCTTTAAAAAAGCCCAAAGCCTTGCAAAAGCGAATGTGCCCCAAGTATGAAAATGCTGCGCAAAACAAGCCATAATCCCCCAAGCCCACGCTCGCCGCGTTGCCATTTTTAGCACACTCGCGGCGAGTTTCGCAAGCTATAAAAGGCTGGCGTGCCTTGTGTTCACAAGTGCTTAAAACCTTGCCTTTTAAAGCCTTAAAAGCCTTCGCCACGCTTTTTCGCAAAAGCACAAAGCTACCAAAAAAGCGAAAGCCCACGAAATCCACCCCGCGCGCGCGAGTGGGGAAAATTTGATAGTTTGATTTTAGTTTTAAGCCCAAAACATCCCTTAAATAAGCCCTTATCTTCCTCAAACACCGCCTCAAAGTCCGCGCAAACGCCGCTCACTTCGTTTAGGGTTAGAATGACAAATTCACCGCATTCGCAGTGATGAATCAATACTTAAATTTTAAAAAAAAATTTTCGCATCGTGATTTCGCCGCTTTTGCGCGGCGGCGAAATCACAAATAACACAAGCGACCGCCGATAGCCACATGCGCATCACTCGCGGCGCTATCCACAACGAGCGCAAAAAGCCCAGCGCGCGAGCCGTAATACCACGCGCCGCTCGTATAGGCGATAGTGTTGCCCGCGAGCCAAAATCCATCGCAAAAGTGCGAATTTTGGGCGCCGTTACAAAAGCTAGGGTAAAAGCCCAGCTCGCTAGTCCCCACCACCTCGCGGATGTAGCGCGCGGCAGTGCTTGCAGGGGGCGTTAAAAGCCCACGCCCGTAGCATTTATAGCCTGCACCCGTGTCATTTGCCGCGCTTAAAGTTAAAAGCGGGGTGTAGCTAGCATCTATGAAAATTTTATCCACAAAGTACCAGCAATTGCCCCAAGCATCCTCTAAAAAGTTGCATTTGACTTGATTTGTGCCCGTTTGGTCGCCCCAGCTGTGTCCTTTGGTGTTTGTCGCACCTGTGGCTACTGCTTGATAGCCTGATCCTGAAATGCTTGTTCGCCCCTTGCCGACCTTGGTTTGAAAGTCCAAGCTTTGATGCACGAAAAGGCAAGTAAGCTGATAGTAAAGCCGCTGAAACCAGCCCATTTGACAATATCCTGCCCCGCGTGCCTTTGCCTGCGTGCGAAAGGTGGCGATGGTTTGGTTTGTGGTGGGGGATTTGCCGCTGCTGCTGTAAAGTTTGCCCCCGCTTGCGTAGGCTAGATATGCGCCTAAGTAGTAGTTGTCTTTAAGCGCGCCGCTTTCATCTACCCAAGCGTAATTCACAAAGCCCTCCGCGCTTAAATCATCCGTGATTTGACAATAAATCTTGCGGTTTTTCTTGTAAATTCGCCACGCCCTGCGTGGAAACTCAACCATCACATCATTACCAAGCGCGGTGATGTCAGCTGCCAAGCCGCTTTTATAATTGCCGTAGTTGTTCGCATCAAGCTCGCTGATGACGCTGCCATTTTGAAACAAAACGGGGCGAAGTCCTAGCCAAGTTAGCATTTCATCGCCCGTCCGCCCCGCTGCATCATCAACCAATGAGATGCAAGCTGTGGGGTCGCTCTCGCTTTCATCGATGATGAGGGTCATTAGCGTTTTGCCAGCGGCTATTTTGGGGTTTGCACCGCCTAAAAGGGCGATATTTTGGGCGTTTGTTTCGATTTTTGCGCCCAAGTCCGCAGAGATAGAGCTTTCGAGGTTTTTTATAGCCTCATCGCTTTTGGTTATCTCATCGATTTTCGTCTGCGCAGCCTTTGCCACCTCGCTAACTGCGCTATTTGCGAAAGAGTTTAGCTCATTTGCAAACTCAGGCAGGCGTGCGAGAAATTCATCCGCGCGAGTATTGAAATTCGCCGCGTCATTTGTTGAGGGCGGCGTGGGTAGGGGGGTTATCTTTGTGATAGCCATTTTTTATCCTTTCTTTGTGAAATTTACCACGAAATAGCCGAAATTTCGCTCAAACTCGTGGCGGTTTCGGCTTTTAGTTTTAACTCGCCGCACTTTGCTATCGCACTCATTTTGTGTGCGGCGGCGTCTTTGTAGGCTTGTTGAATCTGCGCTGCGCTGTGGGGTAGGTTTTGCTTAAAGCCCACAAGCTCGCCATTTGCATCCACTTTATAGCAGCGCATAAAGGCATCCGTGCCCGCAATCGCCAAGCCTATGTAGTTGATTTGGTCCTCATAGTCCAAATCATAGCAGTATTCCTCGCCAAGTGCGCTGCTTTTAAAGCATAAAAGCTCTTTATCGCAAGCGGCGTTTAACTCTTTGATTTTAGACTCACGCGCGGTTTTAAGCTGTGAATTTAGCCATTCTTGGCAGTTTTGAGGCAGCTCGCTTATTTGCGTGTAGCCTTTGGATGAGAGTTTTTTGGTGCTTTCAATGTAAAAGGTGTCCTGCTCGCACCAAATCACAAATTTGCCCTCTAAAAGCTCGGGCGTATCGCCCTTTGCTGTGTAGTAGTAAGTCATTTTTTATCCTTTCTTAAATTTGGCTTAAACAAGCCCCTCGATTTCGATTTCTACTATGCTATAACCCACCTTTTCAAGCATTAGCTCGTGGTTTTTTAAGAATGCGAAATTTATAAGGCACTCAAATTTCGTGGCTATGATAAACACGCAAGCCTCGCCGCGAAGTTGTGCTAATTCATAGGCTATGTAGTCGAGTTTATCATCTCGCACGAGTATTTGAAAGCTGTTTGTGCGTTTGTAATTGCCCTTTGTAAGCGCGGTGTTGCCATCCTCATCCGTTGTAACCTTGCTGTAATCAAGCATTGAGATGCTATTATTGTTATAAAGCGTGGTTTCAAGCTCTATGATGTCCCCTGCTATGATAGAGCCTATTTGCACCTCGCCGCCCGCGCGCGTGGCGGTGATGCGAAAGATGCGGTGATTTGCAAGCGTGGTGCATTCGTAAAATATGCTTTTTGGGCGCACCTCGCTTTTCCAGCCGCCAAAAAAGTAGCTCTGCCAGCTTATCACGCTTGAATTTGTATCCATTAACCTAAATTCTTGGCTTTCCATAATGGTAGCGGCTGTGGCGTCTAAAACTTCGATTTTAAGCGTGTTTGCTAGGATGTTGTGGATATAAACGCCCTTTGCGTTTTCGCAGGCAAAGGTGATGCTTATGCTATCTTGCGCGCTTGAAATGGTGTTTAAGAAATAATCAAAAGCCGCCCACTCGTTTGAAACCCTTACCTTTTGCCACTCTGTGCTCGTGGTATCTTGTGGCGCGATGCCTTTGTTTGCCTTTAAAGCCTTGTAAATGTATTTATTAAAAAGCACCTCGTCATTTATGACGTAGCTCTTTGTGGCATCGTATGCGGCAATGCTTTCGGTTAGGTTGCTGTTTGAGATGACTATCTCACCGCGTTTTAAGACTTTCACTTCTTGCCTTTTTTAACCAAAAGGGCGCGGGATAAAATCTCGTCCGCGTTTTCGCTCAAAAACTTGCAAACTACACTATTTTCAAGCTCCAAAGCAAGCTCGCCTATGGCTTTTATGGTGTCTTTTGCGGACTGCTCGATTTTGCCCGCCACGGCGAATTCATCGGCTTTGAGTGGGGCTTTTAAACGCCAATAAGTCTGCGCGTATTTTTCAAGCTTTGAAAGCGTTTCATCGCTGAGTTCGGGCTGGGTTTCAATGAATTTATCAAAGCTCGCAATCAAAGTTTTCAAAAAAACTGCCTCGCGCACCTTGATTTCATCCTCATCGCGTGCCTTTCGCAAAGCTATGGTGTCCCAATTTGAGCCCTTTTTGTAGTCTTGGTTTTTGTGGTAGTAAAATACTGGCTTTGTGATGTGTAAAATCTCGCAAATGCCATCCACATCCACGCCTTTTAGGTATAAATCGCGGATTTGTGAGCGCAAGAGCTTATTTCTTGGTATTTTCACGGCTGCCATTTTTCGTCCTTTGTTTTTTAGCGTGGGGACACGCGCCCCACGCCTCGCGCTTTTGCTGCGCCTTTTTTCGTTTTTCTTTTTTTCCCAAATGTTTAAGCATTCAGCCCCTTTTAAACCTCGTTTAAATGCCTTTTAAAACCCGTTTAAAAGGTTTTGCAAAGTGTAGCATTTTTTCAAAAGCCCTTTTTATAAGCATTTTACAAAGATTTTTACAAAAACTTGCCGAAAATTTGGGCTAAAATGCCGCCAAAACTTCGCAAAACTGCGAGGGGAACGGAGCACAGAGCACCGAAAACGGAACACAGACTTTAAAGACCGCGCGCAGCGCACCGCTTATCTGTCGTCTGTTTTCTGCATTCTGTCATCCTAGCGACTGAAAGGAGCGTAAAATGGCAAAAAACTTGGTTTTATTGCAGTTAAACTCGGTTTTGGATAGCAGCGAAAAAATCAAAATCTCGCCCATAGGCGATTTTGAGGGCATAGATGGGCGAAAATACCATTTAAACGCCGAAATCGTTTTGCAAAGGCTACAAGCAAACGCCGTGGATATTGTTTTGGACAAAAACCACGAGGATGACGAGGCGATGGGCTGGTTTTTGCTAAACTCTTTTGAAATCCGCGAGGATGGCGTTTATGCGAGTTTAGAGCTCACACCCAAAGGGCGCGAGCTTGTGGAAAAACGCGCCTATCGCTATTTATCGCCTGCTTACGCGATAAATTGGGATGTGCAAATAAACGATGTGATGAGAATCGAGCGCATCGCTAGCGTGGGGCTTGTAAATCGCCCAAATCTTTTGGCGCAAGCCTTAAACAAAGATGAGAATTCAAACACTGAATTAAAAAAAATCAACAAGGAGGATTCCACAATGGATGAAATCGCAACTTTAAAAGCCGAAATCGAGGCTTTAAAGAAAGAGAATGCCGAACTAGCTGCGAAGTTAGCAGAGGCACAAAAGGCAGCAGCTGATGCAGCCAAAAAAGAGCAAGAAAACGCCGAAAAAGCGCGTTTGGAGCTCATCGAAAACGCTATAAATGCAAAAGAACTTTTGCCAAAGCGTAAAGATGCAGCACTTGCCCTAAATGGCGAGGCTTTGGCGGCGTTTTTGGATGTTTGCAAGGTTGAGGCAAATGCCGAGCTTGCAAGCAAGGCGGGGACGATAGATGAGCCTAAGGGCGAGGATTACATCGACCCCAAGGTAAAAGCTCAGCTGGGCTTGGATTAACATAAAGGAGGCACAAATGGCAAATGTAATACCTGATTTAAGCTCAGTTTCAAAGGGCTTTTCAAAGGTTTTCAACGATGCGCTCGCAGCTCAAAACGAGGACTATAAAAAACTCGTCATCGAGGTGCAAAGCAGCACAAAGACCGTGGATTATCGCTGGATAGGCGACATCCCCAAAATGCGTGAGTGGATAGGCGACCGCACCTTCAACACCCTCACTTCTCAATCTTATTTGATTGAAAAGAAAAATTGGGAAGTCAGCGTGGAGGTTGATAGGGACGACATCGTTTATGATAATTTGGGCATAGTCAAACCCCGAATTCAAGCGATGGCGCAAGAGTGCGTGGAGCACTACAATGAGCTCATTTTTGGGCTTTTGGAAAACACCACAGCAAAGTGCTACGACTCAAAGCCCTTTTTCGCCGCAGACCACGCGGTGGGCTCTCAAACCCAAAGCAACCTTTTAAGCCTTGCTTTGAGCCAAGAGAATTTCCTCGCTGCGCGCGCTGAAATGCGTGGGCTTTGCAACGAACACGGCAAGCCTCTTGGCATTCGCCCAAATCTTTTGGTAGTGCCGCCCGAGTTAGAGACAACCGCGCTTAAAATTCTAAACGCGGACACCCTCGACAATGGCGCGAGCAACATTACCAAAGGCTTGGCAGAGCTTATGGTTTGCGACAGGCTCACAGACGCGACTGCTTGGTATCTTTTCGACACCACTCGCGTGATGAAGCCTCTCATCTTGCAAATCAACAAGCGCCCCGAGTTTGTGGCAAAGGACAAGGCGGACAGCGATGCGAACTTCCTCCGCCGCGCTTATCAATACGGCGTGGATACTGAGGATAACGCAGGCTATGGCTTGTGGCAGCTTGCCCTCAAATCCAAAGCCTAACGGCTTGTCTCGCGGACGCTTTCGCGGGAGTTTGAAAAAATCGCACGCGGCAGACTTGATTGTCTAGCCTTGCGCGATTTTTTCGGCACAACCCGCCAAATCGCCTCGCGATACTTCGCCTTGTCAAATGCAGGGCTTAAATTTGAAAGGACTAAAAATGACAAACCGCGACAAAATGCGCCTTTTACGCCAAGAAGCTGAGGCAAAAGCGAACACCACGCTTGAAACTTTGGACAAACGCGTAAAAAAGCTCGAAAAGGGCAAGGCAGCGCCGGCCGATGAAAACGGCAGCGAGGCAGCTGAAAACACCGAGAATTCAGCCAAAAAGGGCAAGAAATAGCATTTTAAAAATGCTAAACTCCGTGAATTCCCCCAAAAATTCACGGATTTGAGCATTTTTGTGAATTTTTAAAGAAAATTCACGGCTAAAAATTTTAAAGGCTAAATCTATGAGTGAGCTAAAAAAACGACTACAAAAACGCGCACACACCGCACTCGCAAACGCTGACGAGGTTACTGAGGAACTTTTAGAGCTTGCTTGTGCTGAGAGCGATGAAGCCTGCGAAAAGCGTGAAGTGCCTTTGTATGCGAGGCTTGATATAGCCTTTATTCGCTTAAAATTGTATTTAAAAATCGAAATGACGGGCGAGGATGAGCTTTTGCTTAAAAACGCCCTTGAATGCGTGAAAAATAGCCCTTTTTTAGACGAAACAAGCGGCGAGACTTCGCCAAAAGCCAAGTATAAAACAGGGCATAGGGAGAGTGAATTTTGTTAAGTTTGAGCGCAGTGCATAAGGAAATTCAAGCCATTTTCAGCGATGCCAAACCTTTTGAGGGGGAAATCGTGCAAAATGGCGTGTTTATCAACTTTGAAAGCGTGGATTTTGAATCCACGATGGTGGGAAATTATAATTTTAAATTGCTTGTCGCGGGCAATACCCTTGATAAAAACAGCAAGGGCGTGCTGCCAAAATGCGATGAGTTAATTAAAACCGCAGAGAAACACCACGCAAACTGCATAGAAAACGCGCTGGGCTCTCAGCTAAACATAGCGAGCATTCAGCGTGTGAGCGTGCGTGAGGGCTTGTTTTGTTATGAAATAGCCCTAAATTTGCGGGTGCGCTTTGCTTAAAAGGGGGTAAAATGGCTAAATTCAAACTTTACGGCGCGATTTTCGCCTTGTGCTTTGTGTTTTTGGGGGTTTTGGGCGCGTTTATGGAGATTTACATAAAGCACCGCGTGCAAACCAAAGTCGAACTGCGGCTTGCAAATGCGGCACTCGAAAAACAAAACGAGGCTTTAAAAGAAAACGCCCTTTTAAAAGAGCAAATCGCCGCGCACAACGTCGCCACGCAGCAGCGTTATGACGCTTTAAATGGCAAATATGAAAGCATAGTGAGCGATTACAACAAAGCGAGAAAGAAAAACAGCGGCTGTGAGCTAGAATTAGCCACTTTAAAGGCACTTTTAAAGGCTTTTTATGACTATAACTCAACAAAACAAGGCTTATAAGCCAAGTTTTTTAAATGGGCTTTTTGAGGGCATAAAATCACGCAAGGCGTGGCAAATCGCGCTAAATTTAGTGATTTTAGGGCTTTTGGCTTTTATGGCTTTTGGGTGTGCGGCAAAAACCGAGTATAAAGAGGTGTTAATTCCCCAAAAATGCGAGGTTACAAAGAAAATCCGCCCCATTTATAAGGGCGAAGTGGTTGAGGATTTAAGGCAGACGCTCGTTTATACCGAGCTTTTGGAGGCTGACTTGCAAATTTGCAGGGGCGAAAACAACGAAACAAAGGGCAAATAATGCAAAAATTCGCGCAGTTTTTTGAGGATTATGTTTTAATTCTAGCCTTTGGCTTTTTGATGGGCGTGCTGTTTATTTTAAAGGGCTATGAAAAAGCCCACATTGAAACAAAGGCTCAGCATTTTCGCTATGTTTTAACAGGCATTTTAAGCTCAATGTTTATCACTTGGTTTGGCTTTGAATTGTTTTTATATTTAGGGCTGCCCGCAAAGTTAAGCGTGGCATTTGGGGGGCTTTTGGCATATTTGGGCGCGGATAAAATCGCGGATTTCTTTGAATTTGCGATAAAAAAGCGACTTGGGATAAAAAAAGAGCACGAGGTGGCAAAATGAAGCTTATTTTAAAAGAACACGGCGGTTTGGCGGCTTTTGTGTTATGTTTGGCACTTATGGGCGCGGCTTTTTTACTCACAAGCTGCGCAGGACCTCGCTCGGCTCAATTTTGCGCGCAAAATGGCGTGTGGGTAAAATGCCCCAAAGGTATAAAGCCGGGGACGGATTTGGATTTAAGGACACGAAATGAAAGAAAATAAGTATTTCAAGGCAAAAGAATTCTTTTGCAAGTGCAAAGAGTGCGAGGGTTTGCCCCAAGGCAGCCCCCCCGATGAGCTTATTGACTTACTTTGCAAGGTGCGCGAGCATTTCAATGCCCCCGTTACCATAAACAGCGGCTATCGCTGTCCTACACATAACGCAAGGGTAGGCGGTGCGGCTAGCAGCCGCCACACAAAAGGCGATGCTGCGGATTTTGTGGTGCGTGGCGTGCCTACAAGGGAGGTTTATGAGTGGTGCGAAAAGTTGCCCGAGGTGCAAAACTGCGGGCTGGCAATCAAACACAACGCGGACATTTATCGCGGTTTTGTCCATTTGGACACTCGCGGCAAAAAAGCGCGCTGGGTTTATAAATAAAAATTCAACACAGGAGGCTTAAAATGGCTATTGACAACACTCAAAAAGGAAATTTATTCCTTTCAGGCGGGACTCTTTATATGATTCCCATAAACAACGGCGTGGAGGGCACAAAGGTGGATATGGGCGCTACTGAAATCACCATCAGCCGCGACACCACAACCGCTCAGGCTTTCACAAAAAGCGGGGGTTTAAAGCAAAAAATCGCCGAGGTGGTTACTGAGGAGAGCTACACGATGAAAATCAAAAGCAACTCTTTCAGCCCTGCGAATTTGGCTGCCGCGCTTGGCTCAGAGGCGAAAGAAGTTACCATTATGACAGGCGAAACCCTGCCAAATGGCGAGACTGCCGCTGAGGATACGAAATTCATCAAAATCGCAGCAGGGACAAACCCCCTCATCACCGCTAAACTCATCTTTGAGGGCGTGCCTGTGCAAGGCAAGCGCGTGGTGTGTGTGATACACGAAGCGAATGTCAAATTCAGCGGCGATTTGCCTTTGATGAGCGAGGAATTTGCGACCGTGGATTTTGAAGCCACAGCGGTGAAAACCGACAGCGGCTACTATGACCACTACATAGAGCAAGCCGCCACGATTTAAAGGCAAAGGGGGGGGGGGCTTTAAGCCCCCCATTTTAAAGGCTTTTTAAAAGGGTGTTTCCACAAGGGCGTTTTTGCATTTTCTCCCTTGCCTTGTTTTTCTTTCTTTTTCAAGGCAGCACCCTTTTAAAAGGCTTTTAAAAGGCATTTAAACGCCCTTTAAACGCCGAATTTAAAAAAAAGGATTTGCTATGGCAAAGAGTAGTTTTATTTTCAAAGTCGAACGCCCACAAGTGGCGTTTTCAGCGCAGCTCTCAAATGGCGAGAGTGTGGATTTGGTGTATCTTGCCCCAAATGCTAGGCAGCTTAGTGCCTTGCAAAAGGGCGGCGATAACCTCGAAAACATAGAAAAGCAGCTGCGAGAGGCAGTGCAAGGCGAAAAGGCGCGCGAATTTGTCGATGATTTGCTTGAAAATGGCAGTGTCGGCGACTTTTTCAACGCCATCACAGCGCAGATGGAGACTTTACGAAAGGCACGCTCAAAAAACTAACACGCTGGGCAAAGGAACGCGCCTTTTTAGCAAAGGACAAAAACAGCGTCCCCTTGCCCTTGGAGTTAGAGGATGAGGAAGAAATCGTGCTCGGGTATGGCTTTAATTTAAGCCTAGAATTTAGCGCAGGTTTTGGCGCGATTTTGCGAAGTGTAAATTACGCCATTTTAAAAGACTTTTGCGCTATGTATGAGCTCGAACCCCTTGCGGTTTTAGCACTTTATAAACAAATGATAGCGGAGATGGAGGGTTAAATGTTTAAAACCTTGCGAAAATTTTTAGGCAAAAATAGCCAAAGCGTGAATTTTAACGCCAAAAAAAACCAAGTGCTTGACACTAACTACATAGGCAGCATTCCAAGCGTGGTGAATTACCGCGACATTAAGGCTGCTTTGCAGGCTGAGGACTTGGGGGCTTTGATTCGCATTTTCGAGCATTTCAAACGCTTTGACACTCAAATTTCAAGCGAATTTAACCGCCGAAAGCTGCAAGTTGCGCGGCTGCCGCTTATGATAGAGTGCGAGGATGAGGCACAAAGTGAGTTTTTAGACAAGCTCACGCGCGGTATGAATTTTAGGCTCTTTTTAACCGAGATGGCAAACGCCATTCCCTATGGTTTTGCGGCGTTTTTCATAAACTACGAGGCGAAAAATGGGCTTTTGGAGCCAAAATTTGAGCTTATAAATCCGCGTTATTTTGAAAGCGATGAGAAAATGCGCCCTTACATTTCGCAAGGCTCGCATAAAATCTACCTTGATGACAAGGCGATTTTTACGCATTTTCATCCCACAGACAGCGGAAATATCATCGAAAAAAGCCTTATTTATAAGGTAGTTTGCATCGCAGCACTCAAACACATAGCCATTTCAAGCTATATGAACTACCTTGACTCCCTCGCAGTGCCGCCTTTAATAGTCAAAAGCGATGCCACGCAGGATAAAGAGCTGAGCGAACTCGTGCTTAAATGCGCCCTTGATTTACGCAGCAACGGCGTGGGGCTTTTTGGTAAGGATGATGATGTGGCTGTGCTAAACGGGGGCGTGGATAAAGAGACCTTTCTCAGCTTTATGCGTTATTGCGATGAGTGTATTTCAAAGGTCATCACAGGGCAGGTTTTAGCAGGAAATTCAACCCAAAACGGCACACAAGCACTAGGCACCGTGCATTCGGCGATTCAAAAGGAAGCGTGCGAATTTGACGCGGCGCTTTTGAGTGCCTCCGCGCAAATCGTGCTTGAAAAGACTTTGGCTTTAAATTTCGAGCTACCCGCGCCCTTTGTTTTTGAGCTTGACACAAACACCGAAAAGGACGAGAAACTGCAAGCTGACACTTATGCCGTGCTTGCAAATATGGGCATTCGCATTCCCATCGAGCACCTCGAAAAGACTTTTAAGATAAATGGCTTGGAGTATGTCGAAACGCCAAATTATAGCGCGTTTGGCAATTTTGGGGGCAATTTCAACCCGCAGGGCGTGAATTTCCAAAAGTCCCCCACCCTTGCGGAGGGGGATTTAGGGGGCGGGTTGTTAAAAAACGCCGAATTAAACGCCACTCAAAAAGGCAACGAACTCGCCCAAAGGCTGCTAAACAAAGCCGCGAACCTGCCTGCAAACGATTTTGAGCGATATTTTAATGAATTCAGCGAGAAAAACGCGGATTTTGACTTTGAAAAATTCGCGCAGATTTTTGAGAATGCGGCTAGCTTTGAGGACGCGGAAAAAGCACTTTTAGAGGCTTTTAAGGGCGAAAACTACCCCATAGCTGAGGCTTTGCTCTTTGAGCTTGGCGCAAATGCCGAGCTTTTGGGCGTATTTTTACAAGGCGATAAAAAATGAATGTGAATTTCGACTTTAACACCCCGCCCGCTGACAATGTCGCTTTTATCAAAGCCAAAAAACCACAAATCAGCTTTGATTATGATGAAATCAAATTCGAGGCACATCAAAGGGCTTTCACCGTGGCAAAGGTTACTCAAATCGAGCTTTTAAGCGAAATACAAGAAAGCCTTGAAAATGCCTTTGTCGAGGGGCAGAGCTTTGAAAGTTGGATGAAAGAATTAAAGCCCACTTTACAAAAACGCGGCTGGCTTGGGGCTGTGGAGGTTACAAACCCCAAAACAGGCGAGCCAAAAAGCATTTTCGTGGGTGCAAGGCGTTTAAAGACTATTTTCTACACAA
This sequence comes from Campylobacteraceae bacterium, assembly GCA_963651895.1. Classification (GTDB taxonomy): domain Bacteria; phylum Campylobacterota; class Campylobacteria; order Campylobacterales; family Campylobacteraceae; genus Campylobacter_D. Next base: position 213 of record CAVJSG010000027.1, on the reverse strand, counting down.
ACGCCCGCACAGCCTACGCGCAAAGCGAGGCACGCACAGGCTATGAGCTGCCGCTGTCGCAATACATCCGCTATGTTGCCATAATGGATAATAGAGTGCGCCCCGAACACGCCGCACTTCACGGCAAAATCGCCCACCGAGATGACAAGTTTTGGGCGACAAACTACCCCCCAAACGGCTGGAACTGCCGCTGCGCTGTGGAGTTTGTGAGTA
>CAVJSG010000026.1:13513-14978 GCA_963651895.1 Campylobacteraceae bacterium | reverse complement strand
TGTAAGCGCGGCACTCGATATACAAACGCTTAACGAGGCAGCACTACGAAACGAGTTCGCTGTGAGCGCGATTTCATTCGCCCTTTATCCTTTCATAGCCCACGAATACGCACTTTTGCGCACGGCGGTAAGCTTTGGTAAGGGTTATGGTCCTAAGCTCGTGTGCCCTAAAAATCGCCCTTTGCGCCGCAATTTCAAGGTGGCATTAAGCGGGGCACACACCACAAATGCCTTGCTTTTTCGCCTAAAATACCCGCAGGCAAGAATAATATATAAAAACTTCCTAGACATAGAAAAATCAGTGCTTAGCGGCGAGGTGGATGCGGGGGTTTTGATACACGAGAGCATATTAGAATTTGATGAAAATTTGTGCGTGGAGGCTGAACTTTGGGACATTTGGTGCGAATTTGCAGGCGCGAATTTGCCCCTGCCACTTGGTGGTATGGCACTGCTGCGTTCGCTGCCCCTAACCACAGCCATTTCAGTAGAAAAAATTCTAACAAATGCCGTTAAAATCGCGCACAGCAACAAGACAATTTTAAGCAAAATGCTTATGGAGCGCGGTTTGATACGAGTGGATGACGCCAAACTCGCCGCCTACTTGAATTTATATGCAAATGAAAACTCCATTTCGATGAGCGAAATTCAGCTAGAAGCGGTGGATAGGCTCTTTGAGCTGGGCTTTCGCGCGGGATTTTATGATAAAATCATAAAAGCGAAGGACTTTTTAATCCCTGTGGAGTATGAAAATTTAAGGTTTTCGTAATTTTTTTAGCCAAAATGCACGAAAATTTGGGGATTTTAAGCGTTTTTACTCGCTCAAAGGGCGTTGCAGCAGTTCTTCGATGATGATGGTGGCGTAGCAGCCTTTTGGCAAAAAAAACTCCACGCAAAAATGCGCCCTATCCTCGTCATAGCGGCATTTGGCGTTTTCTAAAAAGCTCCACAAAAAGCGGCGAGTGCCTGTGAGCTGGGGCGCATAGCCATAAAATTCGCCAAAAACCTCGTTTTCTAGGGCTTTTGCAAAGCCATCATCGCAGGAAAATGCCTTTTTGCCAAGTATCAAGCCAAGTGGAGAAATGTTTCTTTGCAAAAAGCGTTCGCATTCGCCCCCCAAATCCTCGCAAACAAAGCATTTGCCGTGCGGATAATGCCCCAAAACCTCGCCGCGTAGCAGTTTAAAAAAATGTTTTTGGGCTTTTATCTCTTTGATTTGGCTTGAATTTAAGGCGAAAATTTTGCCAAATTCCCTCTCGCCAAAACTCCGCGCAAAGTGCGACAGCTGCACCCTTTTAGCTAGGTAGCGGTTGAAAAGTTCGCTTTGAAAAGCTGAGAGCAAAAATGCGTGAATTTTGGGATTTTTTAGTGTTTTTTTGCCCTGCAAAAGCTCCAAGCCTTGCGAAAAATTATCCTTAAATTTGCCAAAGCGCTGATAGCCAAAATAGTTCGCAAAGCCTTGCTGCGT
>CAVJSG010000026.1:0-13503 GCA_963651895.1 Campylobacteraceae bacterium | reverse complement strand
TTGCAAAGCAAACTCAAATTTTTTGTGAATGCTAATGTGCTGAAAGGTCTGCCCTTGCTTATCTTTAAGCCCTGCTATGCCAAAATCACGCATTTTCGCCCCGCACGCCGCGCTTAAAAGCCGCAAAGCCTCATTTGTCGTCAAGTCCTTTTTGGCAACGCGCAAAATCAAATGCTCGCCGTGCCCGCTAAACTCGTAAAGCGGCACCTCGCGCACCACGAAATCATCGGCGTTTTTGCTAAAATGCGCGTTGATGGGCGCGTGGGTAAGGGCTCGCAGGGGGCGTAGGGGCTCGTTTTGCGCGGCTAGTTTTGTCATAAAAACCCTTTGTTATTTGCTCGCGCCGTTTTGAAAAGGCTGCGAGTGCCTAAATTCCCATAAGTTAAAGGCAAATTTGAGCATATGCAGTGGGCGTATTGATAATGCTGCGTGCGTTTTGAGGCGTCAATAGCCGTCATTTTCGTCCTTTCAAAAGCCCTAATATAGCACAAAAAGCCTAATCAAGCCTTGCAAACGCCTTTTTTATTTTAAATAACCCACGCAAAACGCCCATTTAAAATAAAATCAAAAGCAAAAAATTCCACAAAAACAACCAAATTTAAGCAAATTTTGAGAAAAATTTCGCAAAAATTTAGCCACGCCGCAAAAAACAAAAAAATTTATCGCACCATAAATTTAAAAAAAACAAAAAAACCAAATAAAACCAAAAAAATTCACAAAAAAAAGGACAAAAAAATGCTAACCCACGAAAATTATGAGATAAGTTCCACAGACGATGTGGAACTAGGCATTAAACGCGAGTCAAAGCTCGAATTCATCGTTACTTACGACACCGCAAAGCCCGCAAAAGCCCTATTTGTCTTTATCAACGGCATTAGAGGCAAGGACTACGCAGGCTACGAGCAGCATTTGGCGGAGTTTGTGGCAAGCACTTACGAGCTAGCGGTTTTGCGCGTGGATTACCACTGCATAGGCTTTCGCCCGCAAACGGGGGCGAGTTTTTATATGGACGCGCGGGATAAGGAAAATTACGCGCAGTGCTGCCGCTGGCTTGGGGAGGCTTGCGGGCTTAAAATCGAGCTGCCCGCGGAGCTTTTGAGCGATGAAATTTTGGGGCAAAAAGAGGGCTTGGGGGCGTTTGGCGCGCTCGATGAGCTTCTTGCGAGCCTGAAAAATCAAGGCAAAATCGCCCCCGACTCCCGCGTGCCCCTGTCTGCTGGGCTTGCGCCCACAAAGGGCGAGTATAACAACTTCGGCGTGATGCAAGCCCTTGACATTTTAAACGCCGTCTGTTTCGTGCGCGCGCGCCACGCTAAATTTAAGCTGCCAAAAGCGCCCAAAACCCTGCTCTTTGGCACTTCGCACGGGGGCTACTTGGCGTTTTTGTGCGCGAAATTCGCCCCGTGGCTAGTGGATGCTGTCGTGGAAAATTCGGGCTATGTGGTAGTGCCTTTGACATTTTATTCGCTTGGCAAGCAATCTGACTTTGTGAAATTCCGCGAGATAAAAGAGGATAGCGTTTTCAAGCATATCACTATTTATTTTTTTACCAAAACGCATTTTAGCCTAGATACAAATTCGCCGAATTTTCTTTGCACGGGAAGGCTAGCCATCCGCAATCCGCTCAACGAAAAGCAGCTGCAAACCCAAGCACAGCACCACAAACCCCTTTTCGTGTCCTACCACAGCGTGTTTGACAAGCTTGACAGGGCTGAAAACAAAGAGAGGCTTTTTGAGCTTTTGCGCGGCTTGGGCTACGAGGCGAGACTGCGCGTGGTGCGGAGTGAGGGCGAGGTTGATGGCAAATTCATTAAGGACTTGACACACGGGATGGGAATGTCGATGAAAATGCTTGTGCAAAGGGAGCTGCCGCCGCTTTTGGATAGGATTTTGGCGGGGAAATTTACGGACTTAAAAAAGCCGCGTTCGCAGGATAAAAAGGGCGAAAAACGCGAGATAATTTACGAAAGCGAGGGGCTGATTTATCACTTTGAGCAAAAAAATGATAGGGTTGAGTTGAGGGTAGGGGGGATGAAAAGCTAAATTTCACCGCAACTGATGGGGTTTGGGCTAAAAATTTGGACAAAATTTGGGCGGAAATTTGGGGAATTTTGCTAAAAATGTTGCGGAATTTTTGTGAATTTGTTTGGGTTTTTTGAAAGTATTTTATATTAAGAAATGCCTAAAATTCACATTTAAGTGTAAATTTCAATCATCAAACCTTTTCAAAAGTGGGGCGTAAAAATCTATCCTGCGGTCGCGCAAAAACTGCCACCAGCGGCGCACTTCCTCGTTGCGTTTTAGGTCGATTTCTACGAAAAACACGCCTTCCTCTGTGGAATTTGCCCTGAAAAGCTGCTCGCCTTGGGGTCCAAAGGCAAAGGAATTGCCCCAAAATCTTATGCCATTTATGTTTTTGCTTGAATTTTGCTCGCCAAATTCACGCGAATTTTCACTCACGCCGCCCCCAAAATTCGACAAATTCGCGCTCTCAAAACCCACGCGGTTTATCGCCACCACGCCAAGCCCATTTGCCACCGCGTGCCCCCTTTGCACCGCCACCCACGCTTCAAGCTGCCTTTGTTTCTCCGCCTCGCTGTCGCTGTCAAACCAGCCGATGGCGGTGGGGTAGATGAGCAGCTGCGCCCCACGCAGAGCCATTATGCGCGCGGCTTCGGGGAACCACTGGTCCCAGCACACGAGCACGCCAAGCCGTCCCACGCTCGTGTTTATGGGCTCAAAGCCAAGGTCGCCGGGCGCAAAATAGAATTTCTCGTAGAAATTCGGATCGTCCGGGATGTGCATTTTTCGGTATTTGCCCGCAATTTTGCCGTCTTTTTCAAAAACCACGGCGGTGTTGTGAAAAAGCCCGCCGCCTCGCCGCTCAAAAAGCGAAGTTAGCAAAACAACGCCGTTTTTGCGTGCCACAGAGCCCCAAAATTCAAGGTCTTGCTCGTAGTCGTTTGCCAAGTCAAAATTCTCCACGCGCTCACTTTGGCAAAAATAAGCGTTTTGGTGAAGCTCGTTAAGGCACACCAAATCGGCGTTTGCGCGGGCTGCTTGCTCTATGAGTGCGGTAGTGTGGGCGTTTGTGGCGGCTTTACTGCCTTTGAAAGCCTGCTGTATAAGGGCTAGTTTCATTGTGAATCCTTTGTAATGGAGTCGTCATAGGGGTCGAGGTGAATTTGCACGCTGCAATTTCCCAGCTCGGCTTTGATTTGCGCCTCGATTTCATCGCTGATGGCGTGGGCTTGCACTAGCGAGATGAGCGGACAGAACACCAAATGCACGCTAATGTAGTTTGTGGCGGGGCTCACACGGGTTTTTAGCTCGTGAAAGCTGATGACTTCGCTGTTTGCGGAGATTAAGGCTTCTATGCGGGCGATTTTCGCCTCGTCTAACGCCCTATCTAGCAGCATTTGCACGCTTTTTTTGGCGATTTGTGCCGCTGAAAAGAGTATATAAAAGCTTATCGCAACGCCAAAAAGCCCATCAATAAAGCCCCAGCCCGTGAAGTATATGGCGCAAAGTGCGGCAGCTGCGGCAAGGTTTGTTAAAAAATCCGTCCGGTAGTGCAAGCTATCGGCTTCTACGATGAGCGATTTTGTCCTTTTGGCAACCGCGCTTAAAAAAAGCGTGAGTGCGAGGCTTGCAAACACTCCAAAGCCCATCACTGCAAGGCTCGCAGCTATGTCGGCAACACCCTCGTTTTTGTAAAGTTTGCTCGCCCCCTCGTAGAAAATGAAAGCCGCCATAGCCCCTATAAATAGGGCTTCAAGCAGCCCCATCAAGGCTTCAAGCTTGTCGTAGCCGAAGTTATAATGCGCGTTGCCCTGTGCGGCGGACTTTTTGAGCGCGAAAAAATTCAGCACCGAAATGACGAAGTCCATAAGCGAGTCCAAAGCCGATGAGAGCACGGCTACGCTGCCTCCGAGCAGCCCCACGGCGAATTTTAAGAGTGCTAAAAAAAAGGCGCAAATGCTGGCGATTAAAGTGGCGATTTTGGGGGTGAAAAAATTCACGCTTTTGGTTTGGAGAATTGAATTTTGGCGTAAAATTTGCTCGCCGTTTTGTGAATTTTTATTTAAATTTGCTGAATTTTGGGCTGAAATTTGTGAATTCTCATTGAAATTTAAGGAATTCGCACCACTCTCAAACGCTTTCATCTCGCCCCCTTGAAGCGATTTTGACAGGCACAATGCAGCGAGCCATTTTGCCGCAAAAACACGCTAGCGCCCACAGGCACGATTTCGCGCTCAGATAAAGCCTCGCCGAGCCGCTCACACGCGACTTTGTCCATTTCATCGTTATACGCAGGCACGATGAGTGCGCCGTTTATGAAAACAAAATTCGCGTAAGTGGCGGCTAGGCGGCGATTTTCGTAGAATTTCGCGCTCGGCAAAGGCAGCTCTACGAGCCTAAAATTCAGGCTTTGCAGCTCTTTTTTCATAGCGGCTAGGGGCGCAAAATGCTCATCCCCCTCATCCTCGCAAACGCTGATGGCTAGGGTGTCTGCGGCTATAAATCTCGCCAAAGTATCGATGTGGCTGTCCGTGTCATCGCCTTTAATATAGCCATTTTGCAGCCACACAATGCTTTGCAAGCCAAAAAGCTCTTTAAGTCGCCTTTCTAACTCGCTTTTGCTTAAATTTTTGTTGCGATTTGCGTTTAATAGGCACTTTTCGGTAGTTAGCATAGTGCCAAGCCCATTAAAATCGACACTGCCGCCCTCTAAAATGAGCGGAATTTCGCGCAGTTCGCCGCTCAAACACCCGCTAAAAAGGCGCGAATTCACGGCGTTATCAAGGCTGCTTTCAAATTTGCCCCCCCAAGCGTTAAAGCTAAAATCATAGCTCACAAGCCGCGAGCCCTCGCAAACATCGATAGCACCATAATCTCGCACCCAAGTGTCATTCGTTTCGCAGCAAAAAAACTCGGCATTTTTTATGCGTTTAAAGGGCGCAAAATCGCGCTCGTTTGGGGCGATGAAAAGGATTTTTTGATATTTGCTAACCGCGCAGGCAAAGTCATAGTAGGCGTCTAAAATCTCGCTCAAATAGGGCTTCCAGTCGGTTTTTTCGTGCGGCAGGGCGAGCAGCAAGCACTCTTGCTCAGCCCACTCGGGCAGGGCTTTTGCACCCATTATTTGCGACTCTTGCATTTTTCCACCCATTTTATCCGCCTTTTTATTTGTTTTTTTATTTGCCTTGTTTTTTGAATTTTGCGCAAATTTTGTATAAATTTGCAAATTTTATGTTATAATTGCACGATTTCAAAATTCTTTACACGAAGGAGAACTTATGCAAAGTAAGATTTTAGCTACATTTGTGTGTAGTGCAGTAGTTGCGAGCTGTGTATTTGCGGACATTTCGCAAGGCAGCGCGCCAAAAAACGCCACGCTAACGGAGCTTTCAAAGGTTAGTGCGGCGACAAAAGCCCCATTTGCCGAGCTTGCAAAGAGCGGGGCGACAACTTCCCTCCCATTTACCGAGCTTTCAAATGGCAGTGAGCTAAATTCTCGCGCTTTACCGAGCTTTCCAAGGTCGGCGAGTCAAATTCGCCTCAAAATGGGGGGGGGGTCTTTGAGTGAATTTGCCACTAGCGAATTCACTCTACTAGCCCAAAACACCGCCGCCAAAGGCTTTCAAGCCCCAAGCGATAAAATTCAAAGCAGCGAGAATTTCCAAGCCGCGCAACTTCCCAAAATTCAAAGCGGTGCGAATTCCCAAGCTAGTGAAATTCTACTAGCCGCGAACGAAAACGCCCGTAGCATAGGCGCTACGCGGCACGACCCGAGATTTACGCAGGATTTCCCGCAGGACATTCCGCAGGCTTATCAGCTCGGTGCAGTGGAGGTTACCGCACCTAAATTTGTGGATTACAACCCTAGCGTTACGAGCATTGACACCAAAGCCATCAAGGACAAAAACGCCGACAACCTAGCCCAAGCAGTGCGAATGGCGCCGGGCGTTTTGATGCACGAAGCCACAGGGCGCCGCGGCGAGCCTAGCATTAGCATTCGCGGCTACGGCGGCACGCAAGTGGGCTTTTTCCTAGATGGTATCCCTATGATGAGTATTTATGATAAGCAAACGGACTTTGGGCAGTATGTTACTCAGGGCATTGATAGCATTCATATCGTAAAGGGCTTCACCTCGCCTGTTTATGGTATGAGCGTTATGGGCGGGGCGATAAACATAGTCTCCGCAAAGCCGCAAAAAGAACTTGAAGTGAATTTTCACCAAAGGCTCATAGTAGGGCGCAAATCAAGCCCGGATGAGATTCGCCAAGGCTTTGGCATAGGCACAAATCAAGGCAGCTACTACTTCCAAGCGGACATTTCGCACACAAACCGCGAGCAGTATCCGCTGTCTAGTGATTTCAAGCCTACTATCATTCAGCCAAGCCACAACAAGATAAATTCCTACTACAAAAACATAACCGCCAAGTTAAAGGCAGGCGTGCAAAATGAAAACCACGAATACTCTTTGAATTTCATCTACCAAAGAGGCGAAAAGGGCGGTTTATACAGCGATGATGGCGGCGGACCTTGGTGGGATTGGACTCACTATGACAAAAAGACGCTTTATTTGCTAGGAACTTCGTTTTTCTCGCCGAATTTCTCGCTGAACACTAGGCTTTATTATGACAATTTTTTCAATATCCTAAACGGCGATGGCACAAGGTGTCTTAAAGCCGATGGCACCAAAAGCTCGGCGGGGTATTGTCAAACAGGCTCGCTTTACGATGATGACACCATAGGCGCCATCCTAACCTTTGACTATGTGCCCTTTGAGAGTGGGGACTTGAAATTTGGTATCAACACCAAAAGGGACAAGCACCTAGAAAAGGACGCTACCACAAAGCTTATAGACACCGAGCTTAGAGAGCTTAACACAAGCTTTTTCGCTCAATACGCCCAAAGGCTAGGCATTTTCCGTGCTGTCGTAGCGGGAAACTATGACATTATCTACCCTCTTAATGTGGATTTTAATGACGGGAATGGCAATGTCAGAGACAAGCAACCCGAAATCGACAACGGCTTTTCTTTGCAGGGCATTCTCTACCTTGACATAAGCGATGCGCAAAGCGTGCATTTCACGCTTGGGGCAAAGGACAACCTGCCTACCTTAAAGCAACGCTACTCATCAAAATGGGGCGCACATGTGCCAAATCCGGGACTTGAAATCGAAAGTGCCATAAACTACGAAGTGGGCTATGATTTGTCCTTTGGCAGCACAGCGGTGAGCGTGGCGGCGTTTTATAACGATATGAGAAATATGTTTGTGGAGAAAACGCTGATTTCAACAAAAACACAATCAGAGGCGCAAGCCATTTGCCCCGTGCCCGATAATCCTAGAAATAGAGGCACTTACTATTGCTACCAAAATGTCAATGCCAAATCAGGCTACACCTACGGCGGCGAGCTGAGCGTGGAGCAGGGCTTTTTCGCAAACGACTTGCTAGTCTTGGGCGCGAACTACTCTTATATCCAAAAACGCGCCAAGGGCGTGGGGCTTGACGACTATGACGGCGCGGATGGCAAAAAGATACTCGACTATCCAAACCACATAGCAAACGCGAAAATCGCCATCCGCCCCTTGCGAAACCTCGAATTCATCGCACTTGGCACCCTTGAAAGCGCGCGCTACTACGCTGATGGCAACGGCGGCTATGTGAAGGGGGCGAATTATTACAGCGTGGATTTGTCCGCTAGATATGAGCTAGTGCGTGGCTTTAATGTCAGCGTGGGCGTTACAAACCTAACCGACCGCGACAATTACAGCGGCTACTTGGGCGAAAGCTACCACTTCGCCGGCAGGCAGTGGTTCGTGGGAGTGGATTATAGATACTAAATTTGGGGGTAGCCCTTTGGGGCTGAGCCTTAAATTTGGGATAGCCTTTTGCGGGACTGAACCTAAATTTTGTGTTTGTAGTCTAGGGATAGCCTAAATTTGTCATTCTGAGGGAGCGCACAGCGCGACCGAATAATCTAGGAAATTCGCGCAAAAGCGTGAATTTCCGCCCACTCCAAAATGCCGTCATTGCGAGGCGTTGCAAACGCCGAAGCAATCCATAAAAGAATTCACGCCTTGTCATAATCCGTCATTCTGAAAGGCGTGAATTTTTTTAAAAAACTCAAAAATCCCTAGAAAATTCCCAAAAATTTGTGAAATTTCGTTAAAATTTACGCAATTTAAATCTAAAATTTCAAAAGAAAAGGCAAAAATGAAAAACACCAAAACCCCCAAAAATAAGGTTGAAAATTCCGTGATTTTGAGCGAAATTAGTGTCAAAAACACGCCTGTGAGAGTGCTTTTTGAACAAAATAATGATTTGCCCATCATTTTTTTTAGGCTGATTTTTCAAAACTCGGGCAAGGCTTATGAAAATGCTTCAAATTTCGGCTTAAATTCAGAAAATTTGGCGAATTTCGGTGCGAAAAATGCGAAAAATTCACGCCACGAAAAAACCGCGCAAAGTCAAGTTCCTGCGGGCACGGCGAGGATGTTTGCACGACTTCTAAACGAGGGTGTGGATGAGAATTTCTTTAAAGAATTAGAATTTTACGCCATAAATTTGGGCGCAAGCAGCGGTTTTGAGAGCTTTGAAATCAGCGTTTCCTGCCTAAAAGAGCATTTTGAATTCGCCCTAAAAAAATTAGCCCAGCTTTTTAAAAGCCCAAATTTTGACGAAAAACTGCTCGCAAAACTCAAAACCACCGCACTTGGCGAGCTAGCCGCGAGAAACAGCGATTTTGATTATATAGCCAAAAGGCTGCTCAATAAAAGCGTGTTCGAGTGCGAGGAATTCGCCTCTGGCAACGATGGGGATGAGCAAAGCATAGCCCAAATCAGTCTGCAACATTTGTGTGAATTTCACGGCAGACTATGCCTTGCAAACGCCCTTGTAGTCGCGGGCGGAGACATAAATTTAGCCCAAATGCAAAGCGCGGCAGCCGCTGTGCTAGGCGTTTTAAACAAGGGCGAAAAAACAAAGCCTAAAAAATTCACGCTTTGCGCGGAGTTGAAGGATGAAATCTGCACCCGCAAGGACAGCGAGCAAGCCTACATATACTTCTGCTCGCCCTTTGCGCTAAATTTTGCCGACAAAGACGCGTATTTAGCGAAGCTCGCCATTTTCGTGCTTGGTGCTGGGGGCTTTGGCTCGCGTTTGATGGAGGAAGTGCGCGTGAAAAGGGGCTTGGCTTACAGTGCGTATGCAATGCTTGATTTAAGCGCGTGCTACAAGCGCGTTTTTGGGTATTTGCAGACGAAAAACGAGAGCGCAAATGAGGCGAAAGAGCTGGTAAAAAGCGTGTTTGCGGACTTTGTGAAAAAGGGCGTTACGCATAACGAACTAGCACAGGCAAAAAATTTCCTAATCGGCTCGACACCACTTCGCTACGAAAGCCTTGAAAAGCGCCTAGGTAATGCCTACAACGAGTTTTATCAGGGGCTTGAACTTGGGCATTTTAAACGCGAACTTGATAAGATAAAATCCGCGAGCTTAAACGAGCTAAACGCCTATATAAAGGCGCGCGGCGAGCTTTTGAGCCTCAGCTTTGCAAGTGTGGCAAGATGAAAGTCGCCGCCGCTGACGCCGCGTTTTTTCGCAAACTTCACATAAAAAATTTGCTTGATTTGGCACTTTTTTTGCCCAAAAAACTTGAAAATTACTCGTTTAGCGACTCGCCAAGTATGGAAATTTGCACGGAGGAAGTGCAAATTCGGCGCATAAATTCACACGGCGGCAAGCTTTTGGGCACTGCGTGGTGCAAAAATTGGGGCATTGAGGCGAGTTTTATCATCTTTCACGCGAGCCGCTGGCACTTTGGGGCGTTTAAGGCTGGCAAAGAGTGCATTTTCAACGCTAAAATGAACCTTTACAACGGCATTTGGCAGTTTGCGAACCCCAAAATACTCTCAAAGGCTGGATTTTTTGCCCCAAAATATCAGTGTGCTGGCGTTAAGGACGAGAGTATCGCGCGGCTAGTGCGAGAGTATATCACGCGCGAGAACCTGCAAAATAGCGGTTTGGACGAGAAAAGAATAACTCTACTTTTAAATTTACACGCCTATAATGAAAAATCCTACGCCCTTTTAAATGCCCTAAAAATCAAAGCAAGCGAGGATTTGGAGAGCGAAAATTCGAGCGAAAATTTGGCGAATTTAAATAGTGAAAATTCGCCAAATTTAAATGAAAATTTGGATGAAAATTCACAAAATTTGCGTGAATTTCAGCCGAATTTGAGTGAAAATTCACAAATTTTAAATGAAATTCCAAAAAAATCCGCCCTTGAAATCTTAATAGAAAAATCAAACCAAGAAAACGCACAAACCCCTGAAAATCCACACTTTAAGCTCTCTCAAAATGAAATAAACGAGGCACAAAGGGATTTAAAATTCATAGAAATTTACAATTTTTTGCGCAGATTAAGAGCAAAAAAACAAGCCCCAAAGTCCTATGAAATCGAGCTTTACGACATTAGCGCGTGGCTTGAAAGCCTGCCATTTCGCCCTACGAAGGACCAAATGAGCGCGATAAACGACATCAAGGGCGATTTACGCTCGCGGGATGCCAAGCGGCGCGTGATTATGGGCGATGTGGGCTGCGGCAAAACCCTCGTGCTGCTTGCCGCCGCGCTGCTTGTTTTCCCCAAGCAAGCCGTTTTGATGGCGCCCACGAGCATTTTGGCGGCGCAAATTTTTGACGAAGCAAAGCGGCTTTTGCCTGAATTTATGCAAATCGAGCTTTTAAAGGGCGGAAAAAAGGACAAGGACACGCCCCAAAAACTCGCAAAAGCCCATCTCATCATAGGCACGCACGCGATAATCCACTTAAACGCCCTAAACGCCGTGCTTGTGATGGTGGATGAGCAGCACCGCTTTGGCTCAAATCAGCGTCAAAAAATCAACGATTTAGCAAAAAACGAGCAGCTCGCGCCGCACTTCGTGCAGTTTTCCGCCACGCCCATCCCGCGCACGCTGAGTATGGTGCAAAGCGAGCTTGTGAGCTTTTCTTTCATCCGCGAGATGCCATTTCACAAGGACATACAGACTTTTTGCGTGCAAGATAAGGACTTTGGGCGCATTTTGGCGCGCATAAATGATGAGCTCGCAAAGGGCAATCAAATCGCCATAATCTACCCGCTCGTAAATGAGAGCGAAAGCACCAAATACCTGCCGCTTGAAAGGGCGCGGGGGTATTGGGAGAGCCGTTACAGCGGCGTTTATAGCACTCACGGCAAGGACAAAAATAAAGAAGCCGTGCTGCTTGAATTTCGCCAAAAGGGGCGCATTTTGCTTGCTACGACCGTGATGGAGGTGGGCATTTCGCTGCCACGCCTTAGCACCATCATCATCGTGGGAGCTGAAAAACTAGGGCTTGCCACGCTGCACCAACTGCGCGGGCGCGTGGGACGCGTGGGGTTGCCTAGTTTTTGCTATCTTTACACCAAGCTAGACACTATGCCACAGCGCTTAATCGAGTTTAGCAAAACCTTGGACGGCTTTGTCATCGCGGAATTAGACCTCAAAAACCGCCTCAGCGGCGATTTATTAGACGGCTTTGCCCAGCACGGAAATGAGTTTAAATTCTTTGATTTTGCCGCGGATGAAATGATTTTAAGCGAGGCAAAAAGTGCTTTAAATAGAGTGAAATTTGGGTAAAATTTTAAAAAAAATTAAAAAAAATTAAGAATAAAATTCACAAATTTTTACAAAAAACACCAAAAATTTAACCAAAATCCCGTGTTTCAAAACCCAAATTCCACGCAACTTCCCGCGAAATTTGCCCACAAAAAAAAGCAAATTTAGCCGCAAAAAAGTTTTTATTTGCTATAATATCAAAATTTTTTCAAAAGGACGAGAGTAAAAGCTATGTCAAAGCCCGATATACAAGAGCTTAGCAATTTTATAGTCGATTATGTTTCCACAATGGTGGGCATCGGCACATATAGCTCACGCGTGAATCGCTGTGCCCGCCGCATCGCGCAGAGCTTTGGCTACGAGCTAAACCTGAATTTCTCGTTCAATCACACACTCATAAACATTGTCGACCCCGATGATTACGCCATTTCGCGCACCTATGTGGTGGATAACAAATACTCCGTGGTGGATTTTCACCTCATTTCAAATCTCAGTGGGCTTTCTTGGGCGATTTACGACCACATAAACGATTTGCGCGTGGCAAAAAGGTGCTTTGCAAAGCTCATAGCCCAAAAGAAGCACCCATTTTACGCGTATATCGCCCTGCAAAGTATCGCAAACGCAAGTTTTTCCAAGCTTTTTGGAGGCGATTTAGGCACCGTGCTCGTAGTTTTGCTAGCCGGGTTCGTAGGCACCTCCATCAAAACCCTATTGACACGCTATTTCAAACTCGACATTCGCCTAATTTACATACTCTGCGCCTTCATCTCGTCCTACCTCGCTTTCATCGGCATCAAGTTAGAATTCACGCAAACGCCCGATGTAGCCTTGGCTTCGAGCATTTTATATCTCACGCCGGGCGTATTTTTCATAAATTCCGTCATCGACATACTCAAAAACTACATACAGATGGGCATCAGCCGCGCCACGAGCGTCATCATCCTCATAAGCTGCATAGCCATAGGGCTTTACATAACGCTGACGATTAGCGATTTCAGGCTTTTGAGATGAATTTTGAGTTTAAAAATATGAATTTATAGGACTTTGCGATGAATTTTTTGGTTGAAAATATGAATTTTTAGGGACTTTGCGATGAATTTTTTATTAAAAAACGCAAATTCCGTGAATTTTTTAGGAATTTCAATGACAAATTTTTTATTTCAAAACGCAAATTTAGGGCTTTTTAGGATTATAAAATGATGACTTTCGTGCTTCAAGATATGGTGTTTGCGGCGATTACGGGCTTTGGCTTTGCCTTTGCCTCAAATCCGCCGCTGCGCATACTTTTTTTATCCGCAGCACTCGCTGCCATCGGGCACGGCTTTCGTTTCGCGCTTTTGGAGATTTTTAGCTTTTCAAACCTCGCAGTAGCCACATTTTGCGCCTCTTTTTTGGTAGGCTGCCTTGGGATGATGCTTGCCAAACTCACCAAAACGCCCGCCGAAATCATCGCCTTCCCCGCCCTGCTGCCGATGATACCCGGAATGTATGCTTACAGGGCGATTTTATACCTTTTCAACTTCATAAACGCCGAGAACGCAGAGGCAAAAACGCGCTATCTAGTCGAGTTTTTCGACCACTTTTTCACCACGCTTTCAGTGCTGCTAGCCCTAGCCGTAGGCGTTTCGGTAACCTTGCTGCTCTTTTTTGAACAAAGTTTTATGGTAACAAGGCACAGCAAATTTTTTGGCAAGTATAGGCATCTTAAAAGGCATAAATTGAGATAAATTTGCGCGAAATTTTGGTGTAAATTTGGATTTTTTGTGGCTGAATTTTGGTGCGAATTTCGCCTTGTTTTTTTGGGGTTTTTTCGTAACATTTTTTTGCAGCAAAGGCATTAAATTTGGCTTTT
>CAVJSG010000025.1:0-15058 GCA_963651895.1 Campylobacteraceae bacterium | reverse complement strand
CACAAATTTCAAACTTTCCCAAAAAATTCCAAATCCCACAAAGATCCCCCAAAAGAAATTTTAATTTTCGCCCCCCAAAAAAATTCCCAAATTTTTCAAATTTTTTCACAAAATTTTCCCAAAAAAATCAAACTTTCCCCAAATTTCCCAAAAATTTGTAAAACATTCAAAAAAATTTATGCCTTGTTTAAATTTAATTTTAAATCGCAGCTTTTTTCTCTTATTTAAAATTTAAGACGAGAAAAGCTCGATAAAATAGGCGTTAGAAAATTATGCGTATTTTGAACAAAAAATATGCCTTTTACTTTTTGTAACATACTCAAAATGTCCTATTTAACTTTATTGCAAAATTATTCTAAAATTTATTTTATTTTAAGGTTAATTATTGTATAATGCTTTTTCGATAAACTTACAGGAAGGAGAAAAAGATGAACAGACGAGACTTCATCAAAAACACCGCCATTGCAAGTGCGGCGAGTGTGGCTGGTATGGCTGTGCCTAGCACGCTGAGTGCCGCGCCACAAGACGAGCAAGCGCAGTGGAAATGGGACAAGGCGGCTTGTCGCTTTTGCGGCACAGGCTGTGGGATAATGCTTGCCACGAAAAATGGGCGCATCGTTGCCGTTAAGGGCGACCCTGCCGCGCCTGTAAATCGCGGGCTAAACTGCATTAAAGGCTACTTCAACGCCAAGATTATGTATGGCGAGGACCGCCTTGTGATGCCGCTTTTGCGGATGAATGAGAAAGGCGAGTTCGACAAGAAGGGCAAATTCAAGCAAGTGTCGTGGAAACGCGCATTTGACGAGATGGAAAAGCAGTTTCGCCGCGCTTACGCTGAAAACAAGGTTACAGGCATAGGTGTCTTTGGCAGCGGGCAATACACCATCCCCGAGGGCTACGCGGCGGCGAAGCTTATGAAAGCGGGCTTTCGCTCGAACAACATAGACCCAAATGCTAGGCATTGTATGGCTAGCGCGGTTGTTGCCTTTATGCAAACCTTTGGAGTCGATGAGCCAGCAGGCTGCTACGATGATATAGAATTCACCGATACCATCGTAACTTGGGGCGCAAATATGGCTGAGATGCACCCGATTTTGTGGAGCCGCATTTCAGATAGGAAGCTTAACAACGCTGAGCGCGTGAAAATCGTAAATTTAAGCACCTACACGAACCGCACGAGCAATATCGCGGACACTGAAATCATATTCAAGCCCAGCACGGACCTTGCTATATGGAACTACATAGCCCGCGAGATAGTCTATAATCACCCCGAGGCTATGGACAAGGAATTTGTGGAAAAACACTGCGTTTTCGCCACAGGTCCCATCGACATAGGCTACGGAATGCGTCCAAATCCAAATCACCCCAAATTCGCAGAGTCTGAAAAAGACACAGTCGCCAAACAGCTCAAAATCACTTTGAGTGCTGAGGAAGCAGAGGCTTTAAAAGCCTATGGCTACAAGGCTGGCGACACCATTGAGATGAAAAATTCAGGCTCAGCGGACAAGCACTGGGCGATAACCTTTGAGGAATTCAAAAGGGCGCTTGCACCTTACACGCTTGATTATGTCGCAAAGCTCGCAAAGGGCGATGCGAACGAGTCTTTGGAGAGTTTCAAGGAAAAGCTTAAAACCCTCGCGGGCTATTATATGGAAAAAAACCGCAAGGTTGTGAGCTTTTGGACTATGGGCTTTAATCAGCACACACGCGGCACTTGGGTAAATGAGCAAGCCTATATGGTGCATTTCTTGGTAGGAAAGCAAGCTCAGCCCGGAAACGGCGCGTTTTCGCTCACAGGACAGCCTAGTGCTTGCGGCACGGCGCGTGAGGTAGGGACATTTTGCCACCGCTTGCCCGCCGATATGGTTGTGGCAAATCCAAACCACCGCAAGAAAAGCGAGAAAATTTGGCGTCTGCCTGAGGGCACGCTAAATGGCGTGGTGGGCACACCTTATATGAAGCTGATGCGCGACATTGAGGATGGCAAGATTAAATTCGTGTGGGTGCATGTGAATAATCCTTGGCACAACTCCGCAAACGCAAATCACTGGATAAAAGCCGCGCGACAAATGGATAATTTCATAGTCGTAAGCGATGGGTATCCGGGAATTTCGGCTAAAATCGCCGACTTAATCCTGCCTAGTGCGATGATTTATGAAAAATGGGGTGCTTATGGCAACGCTGAAAGGCGCACCCAGCACTGGCGACAACAAGTCGTGCCTGTGGGACAAGCAATGAGCGATACTTGGCAAATTTTGGAATTTTCAAAACGCTTCAAAATCAAAGATTTCTGGGGCGAGACGAAATTCAAAAACAACGCAAACAAGGAAATAACCCTACCAAATGTGCTTGACAAAGCCAAAGAAATGGGCTATGACCCTGAAATGACGCTCTTTGATGTGCTGTTTGCCCACGAGGATATGAAAAAATACACCACAAACGACCCTATGCTAAAAGACTACGAAAACCACGAGGTTTTTGGCGATGCGCGTGAGGTTGAGGGTTCTGATGGCAAGGTGTTTAAGGGCTACGGATTCTTTATCCAAAAGGCACTTTGGGAGGAATATAGGCAATTTGGTGTCGGCGAGGGGCACGATTTGGCTGAATTTGACACCTATCACCGCGTTCGAGGACTGAGGTGGCCTGTGGTAAATGGCGAGGAAACAAGATGGCGTTTTAATACTCAGTTTGATTACTACGCCAAAAAGGCAGCGGACGAGGCTGGCACGCCGGATGCTAAATTTGCATTCTATGGCAATAAGGGTGCGCTAAATAATGGCACTCTCAAAGGTGCTGACCCCGTGCCTGAGGGACAAGAGCCCAAAAAGACTTCCTTTAAAAATAAGGGCAAAATCTTTTTCCGCCCTTATATGCAGGCTGTCGAAGTGCCTGATGAGCGTTATCCTTTCTGGCTATGCACAGGGCGGGTTTTGGAGCACTGGCACACAGGCACGATGACTATGCGTGTGCCTGAGCTTTACCGCGCCGTGCCTGAGGCTTTGTGCTATATGCACGAAAGCGACTGCGAGAAAATGGGCTTTAAGCAAGGCGACACCATTTGGATAGAATCCCGCCGTGGTAAAATCAAAGCTCGCGTGGATATGCGTGGGCGAAATAAGCCACCTGTGGGGCTTGTCTATGTGCCGTTTTTTGATGAAAATGTTTTCATCAACAAAATCTGCCTAGACGCGACTTGTCCGCTTTCAAATGAAACCGACTTCAAAAAGTGTGCGGTGAAACTAACAAAGGCTTAAAATGGCAAACAGGCGTGAATTTTTCGCAAATTCAGCAAAGCTACTCTGTCTTTGCGCTGGCGGCGGGCTTTTAGCCGCGCTTGCCACGCAAAGAAAGGACAAGTATTTCTTGCGCCCACCCGGTGCTGAGGATGAGGAAAGATTTTTAAGCCTTTGCATTCGCTGTGGGCTTTGCGTGGATGCTTGTCCCTATGACACGCTAAAACTTGCGAATTTGACGGATTTAGCACAAAACGGCACGCCCTTTTTCGAGGCACGCACCATCCCTTGCTATCTGTGCGATGACATTCCCTGTATCAGAGAATGCCCCACAAATGCGCTTGATGATAAATACCTCAAAAAGCCCAAGGGCGTTTTGGAGACGAAAATGGGCATAGCCGTGGTTGATACCACAAACTGCCTAGCGCACTGGGGTTTGCACTGCGATGCTTGTTATAGGGCTTGTCCGCTCATCGATAAAGCTTTGAAAATCGAGCTCAAACACAACGATAGAAGTGCCAAACACGCGTTTTTGTTGCCTGTGGTTGATAACGACATTTGCACGGGTTGCGGAAAATGCGAGCGAGCCTGTATCACAGAAAAGGCGTCCATTACCGTGCTGCCGCGTGAATTTGTGCTTGGGCGTCCGGGTCCAAACTATGTTAGGGGCTGGGATGAGCAAGACCAACAAAGGCTGCAAGATGCTATCGAGTGGCAAAAGGATTATCAACGCGAGCACAAGGACACCAAGCAAAATCAAGGTGCTATTGACTATCTCAACACGGAGGACTTGCTATGAAATTTTTGCTCAAACGAAAATACCTCATCCTCCGCCGCATAACGCAAATAGGCATTTTAGCCTGCTTTGCCTTTGGCGCGAAAGTCTTTGTGGATGGGAATTTAAGCTCTGCGCTGTGGTTTAGCGCTGTGCCTTTAAGCGACCCTTTTGCCCTCTTGCAACTTTTATGCGCAGGCGTAACGGTTAGCTTTGGGGTGCTTGGCAGCTCGGTTTTGTTAGGTGCGCTAATCACGCTTGTTTTTTACGCGCTTTTTGCGGGGCGAGCCTTTTGTGCTTGGGTTTGTCCTGTGAATTTAATAGTCGATTTTGCAGCTTGGTGCCGCAAGAAATTCAGCCTCAAAGAAAGCAGGCTTCATTTGCCTATGAATTTGCGCTACTATGTCTTGGGCTTGTCCCTAGTAATGAGCGTGATTCTTGGCACGCCTGCCTTTGAGAGCCTTTCTTACATAGGCATCATCCAAAGGGGCATCATCTTTGGCACGGCTGCTTGGCTAAGCGTGGCTTTTGTGATTTTTGTTGTGGATGCGCTTATATCGCCGCGGGCTACCTGCTCGCATTTTTGTCCGCTGGGAGCGTTTTACGCGCTCGTTTCGGGCTTTGCCCTGCTTAAAATCCGCTACGACTTTGACAAATGCTCAAAGTGCTACGGCTGCGTGGGAATTTGCCCTGAAAAGCAGGTGCTTTCAATGGTAGGCAAAAAAAGCGAATTCGTAGAAAGCGGCGAGTGCATCCGCTGTGGGCGTTGCGTTGAGGTTTGCAACGATGACGCTATCAATTTCAGTATCCTAAATTTAAGGAGTAAAAAATGAACTCAAAGAAAATTCAAGGCATCGTTTTGGTGCTTGTGGTTGCGGTGTTTGCGGGGTATTTCATCTACTCCAAACTCTTAAAGGACAGCGGGGACGGCTTTGGTGCCAAATACGATGAAGCCATTGCCGACACCCAAGCAGGACTTTATGACGCCTCTATCGAGGATAATACCTACATAGACTTGGGCGTTAGCTATGAAAACAACGCCACAGCTGGCACTTCTACGCTTTATGAGCGTTCCTTTGAAAACGCCCCACCGATGATACCCCACGACACTGAGGGTATGTTTCCCATCGTGGCGGACTCAAATATGTGCCTAAGCTGCCACGACAAGGCTATCGCGGAGGCTATGCAGGCGGATATGCCGAATTTAAAGGCGATTCCGGCTAGCCATTATTTTAGCATTCGCAAGGAAGCCGACACGGGCGACACCACAGCGGCTGAGACAGGCGACATAGTGAGCAACGAACGCTTTAACTGCGACCAATGCCACGTGGTGCAAACAGACGCCAAGCCTTTGGTGCGCAACCTTTTCCAAGCGGGCTTTTCAAGCGAGGCTGCTAAAAAAGGCTCGAATTTTAGGGAAGCCTACAATCAAGGCGTAGTCGAGGAAAAAATCAAAACCTACGGCGGAAGTGTGCAATGAGGCGCGTGGCTTTTCTTGCGCTTTTTGCGGCGGTGTTCGCCTTTGGCGATGCGAAGTTAAACGCGAACATCACCGCCGTGCAGCTCGATGAAAACGGCTTTTTCGTAGGCACCGATGCGGGCGAGGTGCTACGATATGACATAGGCGCAAAAAAGCTTGACGAGAATTTCGCCATAAAATTGCCTAGTGCGAAAAACTACCTTGACGGCTCGATAAACGCCCGCATCCACGCCCTTGACACACACAAGGGCGTGTTTGTTATCGCTAGCGAGGGGGATTTTGGCACGCAAAATGTGAGCGTATGCCGAAATTCAGGGCGTTCTAGCGGCTCAAACGCTAGCGGCGGCGTGAATTCTAGCGGCGCGGCTTCAAATAAAGGCGGTGCGGCTTGCACCACCATAAAATCGCCCTTCACAAACATAAAAAAGGTATTCTTTTTGGACGAAAAAACCGCCATTTTCGCCCTTTTAAGCGCGGACATAAGGCTTGTGGATTTGAGTGAATTCTTTAACGGGGCAAAAAATCCCAAACTCATCACAAAAAAAGAATTCAAATTCTCCATAACAAGCCTAAACGACATCGCTTTGAGTGCCGATAAATCAAGGCTTTTAGTGGGCACAGAGAGCGGAGAGCTGCAAATTTTCGGCATTAAAGAGTGGAAAGTGCTAGCAAACTACGATAAAATCAACAAAGACACCATAGACCAAGTCGATTACAAAAACGGCATCGTGGTAAGTTGCAGCAAGGAACGAAAATTAGGGCTAGTCATAAGGGGCGAGCAAAAATTCGAGCAAAAGCCTTATCTCGTGTATAGCTGCGCGTTAAGCCCAAGCGGGCAAATCGCTGCCTACTCTATGCTACAAGCGGATAATTACAACTCCACCACCACCCTCGTGCAAGCGCGCGATTTCAAGACACTCAAAAACTTTGACAACGGCAGGTTTTTCGCCAAATTCATAGTTTTTACTAGCGAGGATGAATTCATCGTGGCTGGGGACAAACAAATCATCACAAGGGGCGTAAAATGAACATTTCAAGCGTGCTAATCATCGCCAAAGAGTGCGAACACGAGGGCTTGCGCGAGCAAATCGCAAAAATTGCGCATTGCAGTGTCGAGCTAGTCGAGGGCGAAAAGATGATAGTTCTCATCGAAAGCGAGAATTTAGACGAGGAACTGAAAGCCTACAAACAGCTTGAAAAGCTCAAAAAGGCAAGTGCCGTGAGTATGGTTTTTTCTTATCAAGATTTAGACGAGGACATCGCAAACATAAAAACCGCCAAAAACGCCGTGCCCGCGTGCTTAAATGACGACATTCTCGCCGAGGACATCGAATACAGCGGCTCTATGGCGGATAAATACTGAATTTAGGCATTGAAATTTTGGCTTAATTTTCTTTGCTTGACACTTGGGATTTAGGCTTGAATTTTGGTTATTTTGGATTTGGACTTGGGTTGATAAAAAATCATTTAAAATGCCATTTTAGAAATGCAAAAAACGCGGTAGCGTCATTCTGAGCCTGCACCAGCAGGCAAAGGATCCACACCTTAAAATTCGCGGAATTCACAAAAATTCCGTGAATTTCTTTGCAAAACTCCCAAAAAAATTCACATTTTTTACAAGCAACACCAAAAGCACAATAAATTTGTCATTGCAAGCGGTTTTTAAAATATGCGAAAAAATGTGATGAACCCATCATTGCGAGACTTTGCAAACGCAAGCGAGCAAAGTTGTGGCAATCCATACTATACCAGCTGTTAATCCTTGCCATTTTTAAGAAAGATATAAAATTTAATTAACACTTCTTAAAATGGCAAAGATAACAGCTTTTTAGAGTATGGATTGCCACGAAGTCGTTCTAGCAATAACAAATTATTCCACGCCCTTGCGTGCCTTGTGAAATAATGTTTATAATGATGCTACTGAAAAATTCACGCTTTTTCTATAAAATTAAACACCAAAATTCACAAAAAGTCAAAAATTCACGCCAAATTTTAAATAAAATTCACTCTTTAAGGTATTTTTTGATATTCCTTGCTGCTTGGCGGATGCGGTTTTCATTTTCGATGAGGGCGATTCGCACATATTCATCGCCTGCCTCGCCAAAGCCCACCCCCGGACTCACCGCCACGCCAGCCTTTTGCAAAAGCTGCTTTGAGAATTCAAGGCTTTTTAGGTGCATTTTTGCAGCAGGCAATTTCGCCCACACAAACATACTCGCACTTGGCTTTTTAAGAGCCCAGCCCGCGTTGCCAAAGGCATCTAGCAGCACTTCAAGGCGGCGAGCGTAGGTTTGCTTGATTTGTTCCACGCACGACTGGTCCTCGTTTAGCGCGACCGTGGCGGCAACCTGAATGGGCGTATACATCCCATAATCAAACCACGATTTTATCTTTTTCAGTGCCGCGATGAGCCGCTTGTTGCCCACCATAAAGCCCACGCGCCAGCCCGCCATATTGTAGGACTTTGAGAGCGTGTAGCCCTCCACAGCCACATCCTTGGCGCCTTGCACCTCGAAAATGCTTGGCGTTTTATACTCACCAAAGCAAAGCTCGGCGTAGGCGATGTCTGAGATGATGTAGAAACGCTCTTTTTTCGCAACCGCCACGAGCCTCTCGTAAAAGCTTTTTTGCACGGTTACGGTGGTGGGATTGTGCGGGAAATTCACCACTAAATACTTCGCGCGGGGCGAATTTTCGCGCAAAATTTGCTCTAAATTCTCAAAAAATTTGTTCTCATCCAGCTCGAATTTGTCGTTGTAAAAAAATGGCATTTTCGCGACATTGCCGCCCGCTATGATGAAAGCCTGCGTGTGGATGGGGTAAGCGGGCGTTGGCACGATGGCGGTGTCGCCGGGGTTTATCACGGCGCGGGCGAGATTTACAAAGCCTTCCTTGCTGCCCATAGTTGCCACCGCCTCGCTTTCAGGGTCCAAATCCACGCCGTATTTGCGCTTATACCACTGCGTGATGGCAAGGCGCAGTTTGTAAATGCCCGCCGATGCCGAGTAGCCAGAGGTTTTGTCCTTGTTTGCACTCTCGCAAAGCTTGTCTATAATGTGCTGAGGCGTTTTGCCGTCAGGATTGCCCATAGAAAAGTCGATGATGTCCTCGCCAGCGCGCCGTGCTGCCATTTTGATGGCATTTACCTCGGCGAAGACATAGTTTGGCAGCCTCTCAATCGTGTTAAAGCGGATTTCGTCAAACATTTTTTGTTCCTTTTTTGCCTTGAATTTGGGCTTTTTTGTTAAATTTGCCTTGCGGCTACTATTTTGGCGGGCTTAGCTTGCGGCGATAAAGCCATTTTCGTGGGCTCGGCAAACTATTTTGTTTAGCCCACACCCACGAAAATGTCTTTCTCATCCACAATCGTCAGCCCGAGCAAATGCCCTTTTTCAAGGGTTTTCCGTGAATTTTTAAACCACAGCTTTTCAGGCTGTGGATTGCTACGCAAAATCTCGCAATGACGAAAAATTCAGCATTTTGCCCAAATTTTTATCTCGCCAGCTCCACTTCTAACCCACGGCGGATGTTGTCGAGGTTGAAACTATCGCCCATTATGGCATAGACGGCTTTGCTTGGCACTGACACCGAAAGGCGGTTTTGTTGCTCGTTGCTGAGTGCGCTGCCTACTAAATTTAGGTTTTTATCCAAAAAAAACAGCTTGGGAAACCAGCTGTCAGCACTGCTGGCGCGGGCTTTGAGCGTCTTTGCGCCCTGCACGACAAAGACATAATCCTTCATAGGACGGGCGAATTTCACGGCGCGGTTAATGGCTGCTTGGGCGTTTGTTTTAAGCCGCGCCTTTGAGAAATCCAGCTCATACTCATAGTCGTAGGAGTTTAGCCCACGCACATTTGTGATGCTTACGAAATTTTGGCGCAAGATGCCATAAAAGCTCGCTGGGTCGAGGATGTAGCGCGACTCCACGCGCACGGTGTAGCTTTTAACCTCGCTTGAAAGGTCGAGTTTTATGGGGGTGAAATATATAAAGCCCGCTTGGTTTAAAGCCTCGTTTATGAGCTTGATAAATACAACAGACTCGCTTTTGCCAATGAATTTAAGCTCTAATGTGCGCGAGCTTTTTAGGGTAAAATTTATCATCGCGTGCGTTTTTAAAACGCGCACGATTTCGCTCCAATTCGCGTTGCCAGCCTCATCCACATAGTCCTTGCCGTCAAATAGCGAGTGCAGCTTGGAGTCTTGGCTGGAATCCGCCACTAAATTTCGCGCTAACTCGTAGCTTGAAAGTGCGGCGGCAAAGCTAACGCAAAGGCTTGCGAGTAGGGCGATTTTAAGTGCTTTCACCAATCCCTGCCTCCGTTGTAGCTTCTAAATTCTTTATCGTTTATGGGTTTGATTTTGCCCTCTTTGACGAGAAAGCGTTTTGAGTTGCCAGAGGGAAAATTTTGCACCTCGCCGTTTTCATCCACCAGCGTGAGTGCCGTGCCGCCGATTAAAAGCAGCTGGTCCCTGCTCAAATCCACGCTGAAATTGCTATCTGTGAGCATCGAGCTGTTTGCGCGCGTGGTTAAATCGATAAATCCTACCCACACCTTGCCCTCAGTGCTGAAAATTGCTTCGTTTGCCTTTGTGCTAGAATTTAAAAGCGCGTTTAAATTTTGCGCTCCACTTTGCGTCGCCGCGTTTTGCGAGCTGTTTTTGTCTGAATTTTCACTTGAATTTTGCGCGTTTTGGGCATTTAAATTCAGTGAATTTTGCGAATTTTGTGCAGGTTCCTCGCCAAGCTCCACTACACTGACATTGCCCTCAGCCCCTACCACAACGCTGTTTTGCGCCTCGTCAATGCTTTGTAGCACCTCGCTGCTAGCGTTTGTGCTTGGTTCATTCACAAAAGCCTTAAACAAATCATAAGCCCACACGAGATAGATAATCGCCGCCGCCACAAGCACTATCAGCGCCCAGAGCCACCAGCCCGAGCTTTCCTTGCCATACTGCTCGACATTTGTTACGATTTTGCTCTCAGGATTTCGCGGCGGAGGCGGCGCGGCTTTGGGCTTTTCAGCCTTTTCGGGCTTTTTTTCGTCCTTTTGCGTAAATGCCCTAAATTCCGCCAGCAAATCGCTCAAATCCAGCTCATACTCGCGTTTTAAAATCTTAAAAAAGCCCTCGACATTAAACCTACTCATCTCCGCAAAGTCCCTATCCATAAGGGCTTGAAAGAACTCAGGCTCTATGTGCGTGTGCTCGCTGACCTCTCTTAGGTCCAAATCCTCTAATTTCTTACTCATTTACCATCCTATCACAGATTATCGCAAAGGCAGCACTGACATTCAGGCTGTCAAAGTCGTTTTTCATCTCTACACCCACGCTCTCATCGCACTTTGCGGCGATTTTGCGCGGCAGTCCAAAGCCCTCAGAGCCCATAATCAAAAGTTTTTTGCCTTTGAAATTCAGCCGTTTTGGGCTTTTGCCGCCCTTTTGTGCCGCAAAAATCCTAAAATTAAGCTGTTTTAGCTCATTAAGCACCGCGAAAATGTCCTGCGTTACGCAAAGGCGCATATCTAGCACCGCGCCGCTACTCGTCCTCACCACGCCCTCCATCGCCACGCTTTTTGCGATTATTATAAGGCTTGAAACGCCCAGCGCGTAGGCTGTGCGGGCTATCGCGCCTATATTTCCCACATCGCTTACCCCATAAAGCAAAACGATGAATTCATCGGCTTTTAGCTGCTCAAAGGGCGTGAATTCGGGCGGCTTTATGTCTAGCAAAAAGCCCTGATGATGCCCGCCGCGTGCGAGGGCTTGGGCGGCTTTGGCGTCAATTTTTCTCACCTTAAAGCCGCTTTTTGCTATCAGCGCGAAGTCCCTTTTATCCACCTCTTTGGCGAGGTAAAGCTCGTTTATAAGGCTTTTGTGGCGTGCTAAAATGTAAAAAAACACCTGTTTGCCAAACACCAGCATATCACAGCCCTTGAATTTGCTTGTAAATTTGCTTTGCGCTTGCCTCGCCGAACCTCGCCAGCAGCCGCGCCTTGTCCTTTGCGCTGATATTAAGTGCCATTATATCGCCTTTGTTTAAACAAATGCTTTCTTTTTTTGCGCATTTGTTAGCGGCGATGACAACGCACCACTCGCCGTTTAAATTCTCGCTTTCAAGCACGCTTTCAAGGGCTTTGGCGCTTTCTTTAAATTTTTTTTCAAATTTCTTTGAGATTTCTTTTATGGCAAAAATTTCCCTCTCAGGCGCGATTTTTGCGATATCTCTTACGAGGGCGTGAATTCTTTTAGGCGATTCATATAAAATCACAGGAAATTCGCACTCCAAAGCCCTTTCTAGCTCACTTTGACGACTTTTGCCTTTATTGCTTAAAAAGCCCAAAAATACAAATTCTTTCTCGCAAAGCCCACTCGCCGCAACCGCTACGAGTGCGGCATTTGCCCCACTTAAAACCTCGTAAGCTATGGAATTTTCTTGCGCGTAACGCACCAAAGCAAGCCCCGGGTCGCTAATGCAAGGCATCCCCGCATCGCTTAAATAAGCCACATCTTGGGCGAAAATTTCCTTGTCTAAATTCGCAAAAAATTCACTCTCATTGTGGCTGTGTAGGGCTTTGAAGCGTTTTTTTGTGCTTAAAATGCTAAATGATGGGTATTTTTTATCAAGCAAATTCAGCAAAGCCTTGCAAACGCGAGTGTCCTCGCAGATGATAAGCTCGCAAGCCCCTAAAATGCTTAATGCGCGCTGAGTTATATCCGCGAGATTGCCTATGGGCGTGGGGACGAAGTAAAGCATAATGATGCGAAAGCTTAATTCATCGCGTATTTTTTCTTAAATTTCTCCACGCGCCCCGCAGAATCCACGATTTTCTCGCTGCCCGTAAAGAAAGGATGGCAGTTTGAGCAAATGTCTAGCTTCATCTCAGGCTTGTTAGACCTCGTAACAAAGGTGTTTCCGCAAGCGCAACTCACCTTGCACTCGACAAATTCGGGGTGAAGTTCTTTTTTCATTTTTTGTCCTTTTAAAAAAAGGCGTATTATACATAAATTTTGCTAATAAAAGTCAAATTTTTTAAAAAATTTGCCTAAAAAACAAGCAATTTTATCTTGGATTTTATGGTTTCTGTGATGATTTCATCCTTGATAAAGGCTTTTAGCTCGTCCTCGCTAGGCTCGACACCAGCCATATTCAAATGCCACATAGCGTTTTCGATGGCGATTTGGCGGGGCTTTTCATTGACTCGCACCTCGCTAAATACGCGTTTTTCGTGCTTTATGCCATTTTTTTTGAGAAAATTCTCCATATCATTGTCATCAAAGCACCTTTGCCTCGCCTCAAACGCCCTAAACAGCGGCTCTAACAAGTCGCTTTGGCGGTATTCCTCCCAGCCCAGATACACCCTTTGAGGCGCTAATCTCATAAAAGCCTCGTAATCGCTGTCTTTGTTGAGTGCGGGCGACATTGAGGCAAAGGCTAGCTCGAATTTCTCGCTCAAATTTGCGTAAAAATCCTCGAATTTCGAGTTTATGAAGCGGATATTTTTTAATTTTAACCTCGCCGCGTCCTCTTTTTGCACCTCTAACATACCAGCCGAGGCGTCCAAAGCCACGACATAGTGGGCTTTTTGCGCCAAATGAAGCGTCCAAACGCCCGTGCCACAGCCTATGTCGATTATGTTTTTGCCGCCAAACTCTATGCCAAGCTCATCGCAAGCCTTAAAAGTGCTGATTTGCACTGAATTTAGGGCATCGCTGTATCGTGGAAAGGTTTTGGATTTTTCGTCCCAAAGTTTCGCTTTTTTGTCCATTTTTCCGCCTTTTTAAGCGATTATAGCCTAAAATTGTTAAATTTATGCTAAAATTCCGCCAAATTTCACAAAAAGAAAGCCGATGAAAGTAGCCATAGAATGCCAAGACATAGTCCTTGAACGCGCCTTGCAGCTTTTTTTGAAAGAGCATTTAAGCCGCAAAAAAGACTGCGATTTTTTAGTCTGCGATGAAAAGGTTGAATTTGACAAGCCGCTTTTTCTCATAAATAAGCACTCGCCGCAGCTCGCCGTGCCTTTTAGCAAGGCTCAGCTAATGGCGGCTTTAAGCGAGTTTGAAAGCGGGCTAAAAAAGCTCGCCGAACAGCTTGCAAACGAGAAAATAAAGGCTTTGGAGGATAAAATCGAAGTGATGGCGGAGGAATTTCGCCAGCAGTATCAAAGCGAGATAGATGAGGCGGTTTCGCGCCTAAAAGAGCGTCTCATAAGCATTATAAATGAAAAACGCTAGGGTTGAAAGCGGTAAATTCAAGGGCAAAAAGCTGAATTTACCGAGCTTTGCGACTACAAGAAGCACGAAAAGCAGGGTAAAAGCCTGTGTTTTCAATACTCTGCGCGGCGAGCTTGCGGGCAAAATCTTTGTGGAAGTCTTTGGCGGCAGCGGTGCGATGGCATTTGAGGCTTTGAGCAACTACGCTTTGGGGGCTGTGGTAATAGAAAAGGACACAAAAGCCTATAAAATCGCTTGTGAAAATGCTAGAATGCTTTTGGGGAGCGAGGATTTGGGGGCTTGTGCTAATGTGAATTCAAATTTTAATGCAAATTTGGGGGCTTGCGACTGCGGGGCTGTGAATTTGGGCGAGAATTTAAAGAAATTTAAGTCTTGCGGCTCGCAAAAGGCTAGGGTAGGGGGCTTGCGAAATGAGAATGCTGAATTTAAGGGCTTTGGCGCGGAAAATTCCAAAATAGAATTTGTTTCGCAAAAATTTGCGAGCCACAGCACAAATGGCGTTTTCAGAGTAAAAAATGCGCGAATTTACAACGCCGATAGTTTCGAGCTTTTGCCTGCCCTGTTTGCGGATGAGAAATTCAGCCAAATGCCTGTGATAGCTTATTTTGACCCGCCTTTTCATCTGCGAAATGGCTTTGATGACATTTACGAACGCGTTTTTGATTTAATCAACTCTTTACAAAGTGCGAATTTGCAAGGCTTAAAATCGCAAAACTCAAATTTAAAAAACGCAAATTTGCAAAACTTAAATTCACAAGGCTTGAATTTGCACGCTTTCATCATCGAACACAGCTCACAAATCACTGCCCCATCGACACTTGGCATTTACACGCAGCACAAATTTAAGAAATTCGGCAACACAAATTTGAGTTTTTACCGCAAAGAGAGGTGAAATCGAAATCTGCTAGGTAAAAGCATTTTAAAATCCTAGAATTTATCAAGGCTCAAATTTTTTCAAATTTTAAGCATTTTCTCATAAATTTTTAGTATAATCACGCATTTATTTTCAAAGAAAAGGACGAAAAATGGTTGTGAGGGTCGAAAATCCAAACGATAGAACGGCTTATTTGGAGCTAAACCGCGATGAGATAGAGAGTGTACTCGAAGAATTTGTGCTACACTACAAGGATTTGGACGAATTCATCGAGGCTTTTGACTTGTTGGAGGTTACCTCGAAGGTCGGCGATGATTTGAATGAGTGAATTTTCGGGCTTTTTGCGTGTTTTGGCGTGAAATTTGCGCCCTTTTTGAGAATGCTTACTTAAATTTTATGCTTTAATATGATATGAATTTGCGTTAAAATGTGGCTTTGGCGCGTGGTGGCTGTGCTTTGGC
>CAVJSG010000024.1:6995-15343 GCA_963651895.1 Campylobacteraceae bacterium | reverse complement strand
CGTAATCCTTGCTTTGAGAGTGGTAAAATCGTTGCTCGGCTTTTAAATATTCATACATTTTTAGGTAAAGGATTTTTTCTATTTTCTTAAAAAGCAAGATAAAAATAAAGCTGATTAAATTCGCCGCAAAGCAAAAACACATCAAATAAAAAAAGGCTAGATAGTCAAATTTTTTCATATTTAAAATAAATTTTGACAACTCTTTGTATTTGATTTGCAAAAATTCATAAGCATTGTAATGATAGAGCAAAAAGCCCACAGCACCGAACACGCAGATAAATAAAAAGGGGTATAAATTCCAAAACTTTACGCGAATTAAAACCTTAAAATATCTAGCAAAAATGTAAATTTGCTTTAATGGCAAGATGATGAAAGCGTAGGAAAATACGAAAGGCAAGGCTAAAATGCCCAAAAAAGAAATGCCCATAATTTTCCAAAAATACTCCACAAAAAAGTCTAAAACAAAGTCGATAATCGCCACCACCAAGCCATAAAGTGCGCTAAAAACCACAAAGGCGGCGATGAAAACTACCACAGCAAAGGCGAAGCTGTGCTCCAAACTCATAAATTTCAAAAAATCATAAACCGCGCCTTTTTTTAGGTAATAATACCACCGAGCCGTGTAATAGGCACTTGGTGCGGCTACTAAAACCGTGGCGGTGTATAATAAATTTATGATGATATTTTTTAAACCTCGTAGCATTATTTTGCCCCAAATAGATAGTAAATGGTGCCCACGGCGAGATTCGAACTCACGGCCTCAAAATTAGGAATTTTGCGCTCTATCCAGCTGAGCTACGAGGGCTTTACGGATTACGGAACACTGATGACGGAATACGGACAACAAAAATGTCTAAAAATTCACTCTTTTTTAAAGCGTGAATTTTTGTGCAAATTGCTAAATTTCAATACTCTCAATCACAAAGGGGGCGTAAATTTCCCTAGCATTGCGCATCACGCTTCCTACCTTTGCTTGAATGTTTTTTATGGATATGGGTCTTTCCAAATCCACGCTACTCGCTCGTTTGCTAGCAATCATCCGCTCTATTTGTGCTTTATCAAGGCTAGAAACTAGGCTTAAAATTTGCTCTAAAATTTCAGTAGAAAAGTCAAAGCTAGCGGCGTAAATTTCGCCGTTTGCTCGTGTATTAACCATAGTAGAAAAAAGCCCATCAGAGATGAAACTAATATGGTCAAAAGACACTCCATAGAAATAGTGGCTTATTTTCTCGCCAAAGTCGTTTTTGTCCAAGCCCTGCTCGATATAGGAATATCCCAAGTCCTTGTAATACATTTTTAGCCCCCTAAATGTTTGTGTAAATTTATCATAAATTTACTTAATTTTTATTTTTCAATTTTTCAAAAACGCGACTTTGTCGCGTAGTGGATTGCTTCGGCGTTTTCAACATCTCGCAATGACGATTTGGGGGTGTGAATTTTCGCAAAAAATTCACGCAAATTCAGCAAAAATTCACACCACACTAAAAAAGCGTGAATTTTCGCAAAAAATTCACGCAAATTCAGCAAAAATTCACGCCCCAAAAAAACAAAATTCAAATTTTACTCTAAAAGCAAATCGAATTTCGCCAAAAAAATTCACCCATTCCTTTTCTTTATGATTTCCTCGCTGACATTCTTTGGCACCTCGTCATAGTGGTCAAACTCCATCGTGTAAGTCGCACGCCCTTGCGTTTGCGAGCGTAGGTCTGTGGAGTAGCCAAACATTTCAGCCAAGGGGCAAAATGCGGTGATGATTTTGTTGCCGCCGCGCTCGTCCATAGAATTCACCTGTCCGCGCCGTTTGTTGAGGTCCCCGATGACATCGCCCATATATTCCTCCGGCGTTTCCACCTCGACTTTCATCATAGGCTCTAAAATCACGGCACCCGCCTTGCGCGCGCCCTCTTTAAAGCCCATCGAGGCGGCGAGTTTAAACGCCATCTCGCTAGAATCCACCTCGTGGTAGCTGCCATCATACACCGTTACCTTGACATCCTCGACAGGATAGCCCGCCAAAACGCCATTTTGCAGGGCTTCTTGCACGCCTTTATCCACCGCGGGGATGTATTCTTTGGGGATGACGCCGCCTTTGATGTCATTTACAAATTCATAGCCGCTGCCCGCCTCTTTGGGCTCCAAGCGCAAGAAAACGTGCCCATATTGTCCGCGTCCGCCGCTTTGCTTGGCGTATTTATACTCTTGCTCCACGCTCTTGCGGATGGTTTCGCGGTAGGCAACTTGGGGCTGTCCGACTTCTGCTTCGACTTTGAATTCACGCAGCATTCTATCCACGATGATTTCAAGGTGCAGCTCGCCCATACCTGAGATGATGGTTTGTCCGCTTTCCTCGTCCGTTTTGACGCGAAAGCTTGGGTCTTCTTGGGCTAGTTTGCTAAGTGCGATGGACATTTTCTCTTGGTCTGCCTTGGTTTTGGGCTCCACAGCCACACTGATGACGGGGTCTGGAAAGTCCATTCGCTCTAAAATCACCTTATCTTTTTCGCTTGAAAGCGTATCCCCTGTGAGCGTGTCTTTAAGCCCCACCACAGCGCCGATTTCGCCTGCGTAGAGGACTTTGATTTCCTCTCTTTTGTTTGAGTGCATTTTTAGCAGTCTGCCGATGCGCTCTTTTTTGTCCTTTGTGCTGTTGTAAGCGTAGCTGCCACTCTCCAAGCTGCCCCGATAAACGCGCACGAAGGTAAGCTGCCCCACAAAGGGGTCTGTCATAATTTTAAAGGCAAGCGCGGCAAATTCGCCATCATCGGTGGATTTTATGCTTGCCTCTTTGCCGTCCTCGTATTCGCCCTTAATGTTCGCCACCTCGTCAGGTGCTGGCAAATAAGCCACCACAGCGTCTAGCAAAGGCTGCACGCCCTTGTTTTTAAACGCCGTGCCGCACAGCATAGGCACGAGAGTGAGTGCCAAGCAGCCAGCCTTTAAGCCAGCCTTTATCTCATCCTCGCTCAAAGCCTCGCCGGCAAGGTATTTTTCCATAAGCTCATCGCTTGTTTCGCTAACCGCTTCTATCATTTTGGTGCGGTATTCCTCAGCCTTGTCCTTTAAATCCGCCGGAATTTCGCGCTCCACATAGTTCGTGGGCTTGGTGTCATCCTCCCACACGAGTGCTTTCATACTTACCAAGTCGATAACGCCCTTAAAATCATCCTCCGCGCCGATGGGAATTTGAATGGGCACGGGGTTTGCTTTGAGGCGGTTTTTCACCTGCGCCTCGACATTGTAGAAATTCGCGCCTATTCTGTCCATTTTATTGACAAAAATAATGCGCGGAACGCCGTATTTGTTAGCCTGACGCCACACGGTCTCACTTTGTGGCTGCACGCCGCCCACTGAGCAAAAAACCGCCACAGCGCCATCTAGCACGCGCATAGAGCGTTCGACTTCTATGGTAAAATCCACGTGTCCGGGGGTGTCGATGAGGTTGATTTGATGCTCTTTCCAAAAGCAAGTAGTAGCCGCGCTTGTGATGGTGATGCCGCGCTCTTTTTCCTGCTCCATCCAGTCCATAGTCGCCGCGCCATCGTGCACCTCGCCGATTTTGTGGCTCATACCCGTGAAAAATAGTATCCTCTCGCTAGTCGTAGTCTTGCCAGCGTCTATGTGAGCGGCGATGCCTATGTTTCGCACTCGTTTTAAGGGTGTAGTTCTTGACATTTTTTATCCTTACCAGCGATAGTGCGCAAAGGCTTTGTTCGCCTCTGCCATTTTGTAGGTGTCCTCTTTTTTCTTAAAGGAAGCACCCTTAGCGTTTGCCGCGTCCATAAGCTCGCCGGCGAGCTTTTCTACCATAGTTCTCTCGCTGCGTTTGCGCGCAAAAGAGATTATCCAGCGAATGGCGAGTGCTTGCTGCCTAGCAGGACGCACTTCAACGGGCACTTGATAAGTCGCGCCCCCTACGCGGCGGGACTTTACCTCCAAAAGCGGTTTGATGTTTTCGATGGCGTCATTGAAAACCTCGATGCCCTTTTTGTCTTGGCTTTTCTTGTCGATGCTCTCTAATGCCGCATACAAGATACTTGTAGCCACGCTTTTCTTGCCATCATACATCAAAGCGTTGATGAACTTTGTGATGACCTTGCTCGTGTAGATGGGGTCTGGCAACACTTCCCTGACGGGAGCTCTTCTTCTTCTCATTTTCTTTCCTTCAAATTTTGTCTGCTTTTGGGGCGGAAATTCAGCGAAATTTAGAGTTTGGCGTGAATTTTTTATTTTCAAATCGCTTGGACGATTTAAAACGCTAAAAATTCAGCAAACTGCGTGAATTTTTGGCTTAAATTCACGGCTTGGCGTGAATTTTTCCAAAATTCGCCAAAAATTTGTGGATTTTTGCTTGAAAATTCACAAAATTCCGTGAATTTTTAGCTCAAAATTCACAAACGCTAAATTCCTACCCCGAAAAGCAAATTTTACTCAAACAAGGCTAAAACTCCGAGCCTTGCCTGTGTTTTGGCGAGCAAATTTTTTGCTTTTTTACTTCAAAATTTTGCTCGCAACTACGATTGTCCGCTGCCTTGAATTTCTTAAAAATTCAGCGAAATTCACTAAAAATTCAAGCCTTTCTTTGAATTTTTGCCAAAAATTCAAGTTTTTCATTAAATTTCTAGCAAAAATTCAAATTTTTCCGTGAATTTCGCTGAATTTTCAAGCCTTTCAAAGCAAATTCGGCAAATTTAGCGACTATTTACCGCCGCCGCGCAAAAACCGCCTCGCAAACCGCCGCGCAAAAACCCGCTCAAAGCCCTATTTCAAGGGCTTTTAGCTACTTCGCGCCGCCGCCAGCCTTTGGCTTTTTGGCACCGTATTTAGAGCGAGACACCGTGCGCTTTGCAACGCCTGCGGTATCAAGCGCCCCGCGCACTATGTGGTATTTCACACCCGGCAAATCCTTGACCCGCCCGCCGCGCACCAGCACGATGCTGTGTTCTTGCAGGTTGTGTCCCTCGCCACCGATGTAGCTAATGACCTCAAAGCCGCTTGTCAGGCGCACTTTGGCGACCTTGCGCAGCGCGGAGTTCGGTTTCTTGGGGGTTGTGGTATAAACACGCGTGCAAACACCCCGTCTTTGCGGACAATTTTTCAGCGCAGGCGACTTGGACTTCGTCAAGACCTTCTTGCGCTCCTTCCTAACCAACTGATTTATAGTAGGCACGACTTTCCTTTCCTGTGGGATTTCAAACAATGCTAAAAATTTTAAACGCCGTTTTTATGGGCGTTTGCGCGTTCTTTGCCTTTGTGAATGCCGTTTTTAAGGGCTTTTACGCCCACTTTACTCTCGCAAAGTGGCTTTTGCGCCTAGTTTGCACTCGCAAAATCTACGCAAAATGCGATAAATTCACGCTCTCACAAGGGCAGAAATAATTTTTAGCAAAAACAAAAACCAAAATAATACCAAAAAATCGTTTAATTTCAGCCAAAATTTGCAAAAAATGTGTCAAAATTTGTAAATTTTGCCAAAAACTATGAAAATTTCACGCTTTTTTACTATAATTTCTCAAAAAATTCAAGCAAATTCAAGGGCAAAAATGCAAAGCATCATACTCGTAGGCAGACCAAATGTCGGCAAATCAAGCCTTTTTAATAAAATCGCACGCGCTCGCATCGCCATCACAAGCGACATAGCGGGCACCACGCGCGATACGAACAAGCTTTGCGTGCAAATATGCGGCAAAAAAGCCCTACTCATCGACAGCGGCGGGCTGGATGAGAGTGATGAGCTTTTTCGTGCTGTGAAGCAAAACACCCTTGAAAACGCCAAAAATGCGGACATCGTGCTGTTTTTGGTGGATGGCAAAAATTATCCTAGCGATGAGGACAAAGCCCTGCTGCGTGGGCTTTTGCGCCTAAAAAAGCCCACTGCGCTCGTGGTAAATAAAATCGACAGCCAAAAGGACGAGCAGCGAGGCTTTGAGTTCGCTAGTTTCGGACTTAAAGAGCTTTTTTTTATCTCCGTGTCCCACGCCACAGGGCTTGATGAGCTTTATGCGTGGATAGGACGGCATTTAAGCGAGAAAATTTTGATAAATGATGAAAGCGAAAATTTAGATGATTTTTTAGCAAACTACGATGAAATAGGCGATGGCGAGTTTAAAATCAAAGAAATTGACGAAAACACCATAAAAGTTGGCATCGTAGGGCGTGTAAATGTCGGTAAATCAAGCCTTTTAAACGCGCTAGTGGGGCAAAAACGCGCTGTGGTAAGCGCAAAAGCTGGCACTACCATAGACCCTGTCGATGAGAGCATTATTTACAAGGGCAAAAACATAGAATTTGTCGATACAGCGGGCATTAGAAAGCGTGGCAAAATCGCAGGGCTTGAAAAATTCGCCCTTAACCGCACTGAAAAAGTCTTGGAGCAAGCTCAAATCGCACTTTTGGTTTTAGATGCAAACGAGGGCTTTAATGAGCTTGATGAGAGAATAGCCGGGCTTATAAGCAAGCATTATTTGGGCGTTATCATAGTGCTAAATAAATGGGATATTAGTGATTTGGACTTTGACAAGGCTTGCAAAGAGCTGAAAAATCAGCGCTTTAAGTTCCTAGCACACGCGCCGATAATTAGTTTATCGGCACTCAGTGGCAAGCGAGTGGGCGCGGTGCTTGAAAAAATCGTAGAGGTTTTCGTAAATTTCACGCAAAAAATCCCCACAGCCAAGCTCAATGAGCTAGTAAGTGCCGCCACAAAGGCGCACCCGCTGCCCCACGAGCGCGGCAAAGCCGTAAAAATCTACTACGCCGTGCAGTATGATTTAGCCCCGCCCAAAGTAGCCCTAGTGATGAACCGCCCCAAAGCCCTGCATTTTAGCTACAAACGCTACCTTACAAATGCCATTCGCAAAGAATTTAGCTTTGATGGCGTGCCGCTGGTGCTTGCGGCTCGCAAAAAGGGGCAAAAAGATGAATAAAAATGTGATTTTCATAGGCTTTATGGGCAGCGGCAAAAGCACCATAGCAAAGGGCTTGGCGAGGGCTTTGGGGGCGAAATTTATGGATACTGACAGCGAGATAAAAAAACGCAACGGCAAGGGCATAAAGGCGATTTTTGCGGAGTTTGGCGAGGATTTTTTTAGGTGTCAAGAGAGAAATTTAGCAAGCGAGTTAAAGGACTTGAAAGGCTATGTCATCGCTACTGGCGGGGGTTTTCACAAGGCTTTACAAAAAAGTGAAAATTCTGTGATAATATACCTAAAAGCGAGTTTTGAATTTTTGCGCGAGAGGCTCGGCGAAAAGGGGCTTAAAAAGCGCCCACTCTTTGCAGATACCCAAAAAGCAAGGGCACTTTATGAGGCAAGGCTCGCAGAGTATGAAAAAATAGCAAATTTAATAGTAAATGTCGAGGGCAAAAGCCCAAAAGAGCTTATAGATGAGATAGTAAAGGACTTAAAATGAGGGTTTTAACAGGCATTCAACCAAGCGGAGACTTGCATTTAGGCAACTTTTTTGGCTCCATACGCCCTATGATAGCAGCACAAGGGGCGCAGGATATGTTTATATTCATAGCAAACTACCACGCGATGACTTCTAACCCGCCAAATTTAAGCGCAAACACCCTAAAAGCCGCCGCTGCCTTTTTAAGCCTTGGCGTAAAGCCCGATGAATGCACCTTTTGGCTGCAAAGCGATGTCAAAGAAGTCCTAGAACTCTACTGGTTTTTGTCCCAAATCACACCTATGGGGCTTTTGGAGCGCGCTCACAGCTACAAAGACAAGCTCGCAAAGGGCTTGGGCGCAACTCACGGGCTGTTTAGCTACCCTGTTTTGATGGCTGCGGACATTTTGCTGTTTAGCAGCGAGTGCGTGCCCGTGGGCAAGGACCAAGTGCAGCACCTTGAAATCGCGCGGGATTTAGCGGCGAAATTCAACGAAAAATTCGGCGAGACTTTCGTGCTGCCAAAGGCGCAAGTGAGCGAGGAAGTGGCTGTGGTGCCGGGCATTGACGGCGCAAAGATGAGCAAATCCTACAAAAACACCATCGACATTTTCGCGCCTGCAAAGGATTTAAAGAAACAAATTTCTGCTATAATCACCGACAGCTCGCCGCTTGAAGCCCCAAAGGACTGGCGTTCGTGCAATGTTTATAATATCGCGCGGCTTTTTTTAGACGAGGCAGGGCAAAAGGCTCTGCAAGCCCGCTACGAGCAAGGCGGCGAGGGGCACGGACATTTTAAGGCGTATTTAAACGAACTGATTTTGGAGTTTTTTAGCACCGCGCGAAGCGAGTATGAAAGGCTTTTGGCAAAGCCCGGTGAGATAAAAGAAATTTTAGAATTTGGCGCACAAAAAGCGCGAAAAATCGCGGCGGCAAAAATGCAAGAAATTCACGCTAAAATAGGA
>CAVJSG010000024.1:0-6985 GCA_963651895.1 Campylobacteraceae bacterium | reverse complement strand
GTAAAAATGCTTGATTTAAAACTACTTGAAAAAGACTTTGAAAATGTCGCAAAAAGGCTAAAAACAAAAAATGTCGATGAAGCCTTGCTGGGCGAGCTTAAAAGCCTTTTTGTGAATTTAAAAGCCGCGAAAAACGAGCTAGAAAACGCGCAGGCTTTTCAAAATAAATTCTCAAAAGAGCTTGCAAAAGCCGAAAATAAGGACGCTTTAAAGGCGCAGCTTGGCGAAAATAAAATTAAAATAAACGAATTAAACTCAAAAGTAAATGAGCTTGAAAACAGCCTTGAAACCATAGCTCACGGCATTCCAAATTTGCCCGATGAAAGCGTAAAAATCGGCGCGGATGAGAGTGAAAATGTCGAGCTAAAACGCGTTTTAGAGCCTCGCAAATTTGACTTCGCGCCCAAAGAGCATTTTGAACTTGGCGAAAAGCTTGGCTGGCTGGACTTTGCGCGGGGTGTGAAAATCGCAGGCAGCCGTTTTAGCGTGCTTAAAGGCGAGGGGGCGAGGCTTAGCCGTGCGCTTGTGAATTTTATGGTGGATTTTAACGCCGCGCGTGGCTTTGAACTCGTCAATGTGCCTTTCATAGTGAATTCAGCCACTATGTTTGGCACGGGGCAGCTGCCAAAATTCAAGGATGATGCTTATAAAATCGAGGGTGAGGACAGCTACCTCATCTCAACCTCCGAAATCCCCGTAACGAACCTCTATGCGGATGAAATCATCGCCGCCGAAAACCTGCCCATAAAAATGACTTGTTATAGTGCCTGCTTTCGCAAAGAAGCAGGCAGTGCGGGGCGTGATACGAGGGGCATCATAAGGCAGCATCAATTTGAAAAAGTCGAGCTAGTAAGCATCACAAAGCCTGAGCAAAGCGATTTTGTCTTTGAGGAAATGCTAAATTGTGCTAGCGATTTGCTAGTCGCACTAGGCTTGCCGCACCGCTTTGTCGAGCTTTGCACGGGGGATTTGGGCTTTTCGGCGGCAAAGACCATAGACCTTGAAGTGTGGCTGCCCGGACAAAACAAATACCGCGAAATCAGCTCAGTCTCAAACTGCCGCGATTTTCAGGCACGCCGTGCGAAAATCCGCTTTAAAAATGAGCGGGGCAAAAATGAGCTCGTGCATACGCTAAATGGCTCGTCCCTTGCGGTGGGGCGCACGCTCGTGGCGATAATGGAAAATTACCAAGAAAAAGACGGCAGCGTGCGGGTGCCTGAGGCGCTTAGAAAATATCTTTAGGACTTGAATTTTGGCTGAATTTTTTGTAAAATTCAAAAGAATTCACGCAAAAAGAGTAAAATTCAAAAAATTCAACAAGGGGGTGAAAATGCAAGAACAAAAGCGGCGTGAGTTTGTAAAAAATTCAGCCAAAATCGTAGGGCTAGCAATGCTTGCAAAGCCTTTAATGGCGGTGGCAAATTCGGCGAATTTGTCTAAAAATTCAAGTGTGAATTTGGCAAGTTCAAATTCAGCAAAATTAGGCGTGAATTCTCAAAAAAATTCACAAAATTCAGCGGCAAACACCGCAAATTCAAACAAGGGAGCAAAAATGAAAACACACAATGGCGTGAAATTCTACCAAGTCAGCGGCGAAATCGGCAAAATGCAAGATAGCCACGGATACAGTGCAGCAGTGCAAGTCGGCAATGTCGTCAAAATCTCAGGGCAAGGCGGCTGGGACAGGGACTTTAAATTCCCCAAAGCCTTGAAAGACGAAATCGCACAGGCGTTGGATAATGTCGCCTTCGTGCTTGAAAGCGTGGGGACAAGCTGGGGCGATGTGTATAGCGTGAATTCCTATTTCACGGGCAAAATCACTGACGAAGTCAATGAGCAAATGGCGAGCTTTTTTAAGAAAAATTGCCCAAATCAGCCACTTTGGACGAGCATTCAAGTAGCAGGGTTAGGACACCCAAGTATGCGTGTAGAAATCGTTGTTGAGGCGATGAAAAAGTGATTTTGCATTAAAAGCTTGAATTTTCGCCTTTGTTTTGGCGTTGTAAAAATGGAATTTTGTGAATTTTAAAAAAAAAATCACGGAATTTTTGTAAAATTCAAACAAAAATTCAAGGATTTTTAAATTTACGCAAAAAAATTTACAAAATCAAATTGTTAAGAAACGCTTAAATAAAAGCATTTCCACGAGCGTGGTATTTGAGATGAGAAAGTGCTTTTGTGGGGCGTGGATTAAACAATATAAGTTTATCAAGCCCCGCAAAAGTGCTTTATCGCTCAAAGACAAGCGAGAGAGAAGCTAAAATTAGGGCATTTGCCAAGCAAGGCGACAAACAAAACGAGGCAAAGCAAAAAGGCAAGATAAGGTTTCAAAAAGGACATAAGAAAAAATGGCAGAAGAAGTAGTCCTAGAACGCACGAGCGCTGAGGGTAGCGAAAGCGGCAAAAATGGCAAAGGCGGCGGCAAAAATGGTAGCAGTGGTAAAAGCGGCGGCGATGGCAAAGGCAGCGAAAGCGGCAAAGGCGGTGCTGCAAAAATAGCAAATTTACTAAAAACAGGCTTGAAAACAGACGGCAGGGTTATCTTTGGTGCGGCGTTGCTGCTTGGCATCTTGTTTTTGCTTATGACAACCTTCATTTTCACGCGCCTTGCGGGCGTTACGCCTAGCAATGTCATCGTCCCGCTTGCCATACAAGTCGAGGAAAGCGTGCGAGACGAGGAACAGCTGCGCTTTGAGATGAGTAAAATGGATGGGATGATACAAAAGGCAAACGCCCTTTACCTGCGCGGCGAGATGCAACAAGCCCTTGAAATCTACGAGCAAATCGCCATTTACAGCGAGTCGCTCTCAAATTACAACCTCGGCGTTGCCCAAATGAGTCAGCAAAACTACGCTGCCGCCCTTGAAGCCTTTAAAAAGGCAATCGCAAGCAACGAAAATCAAACCGTAGCCGCCATAAACGCCGCCGTTTGCGCCCTGCATTTAAAGGACAGGGCGAAATTTGAGTATTATTTGGATTTGGCTTATGTGCATTTGCCAAACGAGAGTGGCTCGCAGCTCTTTAATTATTATTTAAGCCTCATTTACTACTACAAGGGCTTTTACCCTGAGGCTTTGCAAATGCTGCAAAAAATCGACAACGAAATT
Source organism: Campylobacteraceae bacterium (assembly GCA_963651895.1). Classification (GTDB taxonomy): domain Bacteria; phylum Campylobacterota; class Campylobacteria; order Campylobacterales; family Campylobacteraceae; genus Campylobacter_D. The sequence goes on along the minus strand of CAVJSG010000024.1, from coordinate 3,878 downwards.
TACGCCGATGACGCTAAATATCTCAGCGCAAAAATTTATGCAAAATTAGGCTTAAACGATAAAGCCTTGCAAAATTTACAAGCACAGGGAAGCTATGAAACAAGCCTCTCGGCGGGCTTGCTTTACGCTAGGATGGGGGATTATGACAAGGCTATGAAGGCTTTGGAGCGTTCGATGAAAATCGACAAAGAACAAAACGAAAGCATAGCCGCACTGAATTTAATTGATTTAAAAATCGGCAACTATGACTCAATGCTAGCGCGCACAAAGGAATTTTTTGGCGGCGAGGAAAATTTGATTTTAGATAGGTATAAAATCAAAGTGCGCCTAAAACAAGAACTCTCAAACATACAGCTTGCGCAGCGAAATTTCAACAAGGACTTTATGCCGAACCAAAAGGCGCAGGCGGGGCTGCTTTTCTACTTCACGCCCTATCAGGTTTTTGACACCAAACAAGCCGCAAACTACATAAACAAGGCAAATGTGAGCAATTACATACAAAAACACCAAAACAACCTAGCCCTTTTAAGCGCGTCCTCCACGCTCTCATCAGTGAATGTAAAAATCGCCAAAATCATCTCAAACGCCCTAAATCACAGGCTCAAAGAGGCGAACAGGGACTTTGAAAATTTGCTAAAATCTTACAAAGAACACAGCATTTTGCATTATAACCTCGCGTTAAGCTACGCTCAGCTTGAAAAATTTGATTTAGCCTACAAGCATTTTACAACCTCATATCACTTGGACCCTAGGAACTACGGCGCGGGCGCTTACGCGGTTTTAGCGGGGAATTTAAGCGGGGCTGACACCAAGCGGCTGAGGAACGAGATAAACGAAAATATGCGCGCTGACAGCGATGAGTCGCTTATTTATCATAGCTTAATGAGCTTTGCAAATGGCGATTACATAGCGATGATGCAGTTTTTGGACAGCGATGCGCCAAACACGGCTTTTAATTTAATCGTAAAAATAATCACCGCTAAAAATAATAATCTCCACAATCAAAGCGACACGCTCATAGCCCAGCTAAAAGAGCTTTTGAGAGATGATTTGATGGCAAACATTTTGTATTTCAACTCGCGCAACTCGAATTTAAATATAAAAGAGTATTCGCAAAATGCGCAAATTTATTTTAAAGATATGCGCATAAACTACACAAATTTAGCAAACGGGGCGAATGTGGTGATGGATGATTATGTGGCGTTGATGCGAATTTGCGGGATTTTGAACCAAGAACGCGAAAAGATAAAGCAGACTTTGGCTTTAAGCGAGTCTAGCGAAACGGGGCTTATCACGATGCTTGCTTATATGAGCATTTACGCGGGGCAGTTTGAGGAAGCTTACGGGCTTTATGATATTTTGATAAATGACTATAAAATCAAAGACTCGCGCATTTATTTTCTAGCCGCCGTCTCCGCCATAGGCGCGAACAACCCAAACACCGCCATCGCGCTTTTAGAACTTGCCAAAGTCGAGGACCCCTTTAACCAAGAAGCCACGCTCGCCCTTGCCTTACTCTACCACGAGGTGCAAAACTACGAACCCGCGCTTTTTCAATACTCGCGCGTGAGAAATCGCTTTCAAAGCGAGTTTTTTACCTTTGACTTAGGGGGGTGAGTGCGGTTTTTTAAAAAACCGCGTGGCAATACATTTTTAAATTTCAAAATTCACGCTAAATTCAAAATTTGGGCGTGAATTTTGCCCTAAATTTCAAAATCCAAAATTTAAAAAGCCCTTTAAAAGAGGTATTTTTTGCAAAATTTGTGCCTTTTGGGGGGCGAGGTTTTGCGCGGCGGCGTTGAGCGCAAAAATGGCGTTTTCAAGCCACTCCACAGCCTTTATAATGCTTTGGGCGGTTCGGCGGCAGTGGCAATTTTAAAGCCTTAACCCTATCAATAGACGCCCTAAGCGTTCGGCTAAAACCGAATTTTGCCCCCTCGTTTTTTAGTGCAAAATCCGCCACTTCCTGCGCGTTCGCTACATAATTTCGCAAAAATTTCACAACAACATTTGACTACAAATTTGCACTTTTTACCTTTCAATAGACAAGCGATTAGTGCGTGGGCGATTATCGTGGCGGCATTCTAGCACAAAAGCCACAAAGCCCACCAAAGCCATAACGCCAAAAATCACCGCAGGAAACATATAGCGCGACCAAGTTACGATTGACATTCCTGCGATGATGAGCGCACTTGCAAAGGCTGTAAGCCCTGTGCTAAAAGCAAATATAAGCAATTCTTTTAAGCGACTTTGCAAGCCAGAAAAGCGAAACGCCCAAACCATCGCACTGAAAAGCAAACCAAAAAAGCCCACAGCCACAAAGACAATGTGCGGCAAAATGGGCAAATACTCATACAACGCCGTGTAAATTTTCTCTTGCAAAGGCGAAAAGGTGATTTGCCATTCGTTTTTTGGGAAATTTTTTAGCGTTTCTTTACCCCATTCAACAGGCTTGTGTTGGATATTTTGCGGATTTCTTATGTAAGAAAGTGCGCCGTTTTTAAAATTATCGTCATAAGGCGTTTGAAACCACATTTCCTTAAAAAATTGCGCCTCGTGCGCCAAAAAATTGCACGGATATTTGACAATAAATTTCATCCACACCCTTGCTAGCTTTTTGCCTTCATAGCTCTTTTGCGCACGCTCGTGGGTGTTGCACGAAGTATCATTTTTTGGGCACATACCAACAATTTGTGTCAAATATAACGGATACTGCGGGTTTGACTCGCCCTTGGTGAGTGCCTTTGGCACGCCTATGACGATGGCAAGGCACAGCACCGCGCTTAATCCAAGCAGTAAAATATAGTATTTTACGAAAGATTTGAGTGCCAAACCGCGATTTTCTAAAAACAAATAACAAATCACAAAAAATGCGGGAAATACGCTAAAAATAGCGTTATGACGCCATAAAATTCCAAAAAATAATAGCACAAAAGCGAAAATCCAAAGTGCTTTTATTATTTTGGGGGCTAAAAAATCGCGTGCAAAAATGATGAAAAATATCACGCCATATGCGCAAAAAATGAAATCTGCCATCAGCATATAGCTCATTGCGATGAAGTTGCCAAGCGTGATATTGCCGATAAGCAAGGCTACGAGCGGTGCGAGAGAAAAGGCGCTGCGATAACGCAGATAAAAGCCGGCGATTAAGAAAAACAAGCCAAGATAAAGCGTGAGGCAGTTTGCGAGAAAAAGATAATAGCTGTGCTTGCCAAAGACGGCGTATAGGGCTTCGAGCACATAGGGCGTGAATACGGGGTGCCAGTTGCTTTTATTTAGGCTTAACGCGCTGAAAATGTCGCTATCCCAAATGTAGCCCGGAAAGCCTAGCCAAAAGGTAAAGGCGCAAATGCTAGCACAAAGTGCAAACGCAAAGCCTAAAAAGGTGTAGTCTTTGCGAGAAAGTGGCTTTAAATTTGGGCTTGTTGCGGTGTTTTTGCCGTCCGTTGTGGCGGTGCTTTGGGTGTTGATTTTGGGCGTGATTTCGGCGCAAATTTTAGGCGGCAAGGAACGCCAAGTAATGACAAAGAAATTCCACAAAATTTGCATTGCTAGCACGAAAAATGCTATGGCAAAATAGTATTTCAAAATGGTTTTAGGAAACGGCGAAAAGTCCATTTTATACTCGACTTTGCCTAAATTTTTCTCATTGAAATTTTGCGAAAGCAAATCCTGCGTGGTAGTGAATTTCACCCAGCGGTTGTGGCTTGATATGCTTGTAACGGCGTTTTTATCCACGCCCTCAGCCCACGAAATGCCCTGTATGTCGATATAAGCGATGACTTTGGAACGCAGCAAAAAATCAAGCCGTGCAAAATAAAGCCTGCTTTGGTAGGCAAATTTGCTCGGTGCTACGCTATTTTGCGCGCCTTGCAAAA
>CAVJSG010000023.1:12669-15725 GCA_963651895.1 Campylobacteraceae bacterium | reverse complement strand
GTTTAGCCCAAAAATACTGGAATACAATTCCATTTCCAAATTTCCCCCAAAACAAACAAAATGAAATAGCCTTACTTTACCATAATCCTAATGCAAAACTTGAATTTGCAGATTTAAACCTTGAAAATTTCACACAAAAAGACAATGAATTTTGCCAAAAAGCAGGCATTTACGAACTAGATAAAAGCATAAAACACTTAAAGAAAATCCTAAACCAAGCCATAGACGACATAGTAAATGACAAAGCCGTGAATTTAGCCTTTGGGGGACAAAATGACTAAATCCTTTCTAGTTTGCGCGCTAGAACCTAGTGCAAATTTGCATTTAAAAGAGCTTTTGAAAGCCTATATAGCCGAGTTTGGAGGCTTTGAGCTTTTTGGGATTTTTGATGAAAAAATGATGCAAGAATTTAACGATGAAAATTCAAATTTAGATAAAAATTTAAGTCAAAATTTGAGCGAAAATTCAAACCAAATTCCAAACGAAAACGCCCAAAATTCAAGCCAAAATTCAAAAAACAAAATTATAATCCACGCCCCTATTTACAACTCTCACGAGTTTTCAGCTATGGGCTTTGTGGAGGTTTTGCCTTTGATTTTCAAGGCAAAACGCGCCATTTCAAAGCTCACACAGCTGGCACTTGAAAAGCAGCGAGACTTGGACAACCCCTTTAACGCCGTCCTTTGCATAGACAGCCCCGCCTTTAACATCCCACTAGCAAAGGCTTTGAACAAGGCTGGCGTGAGGGCGCGAAAGATTTATTACATTTTGCCCCAAGTTTGGGCGTGGAAAAGGGGGCGCATCCCCGTCATAGAGGCGAATTTTGATGTGTTGGCTAGCATTTTGCCATTTGACGCTAAATTTTTTGGCAAAAGCACCTTTGTGGGGCATCCGCTGCTTGATGAGATAAAGGAATTCAAGGCGCAGGCGGACTTTGAAGCCATTTTAGCAAAGGATGAGGGCGAAAAAACCATTTCTTTTTTGCCCGGTTCGCGCCGCAGTGAGATAAAGCGGCTAATGCCTATTTTTAGGGAGCTAGCATTGAATTTTAAAGGCGAGAAAATCCTCTGCATCCCGCCCTTTAATCTCGCTAAACTTGACACGCTTTATGGCGACACCAAGGGCTTTAAAGTCGTTACGAACACGCCACAAGCCTTGAAAAAAAGCGATTTTGCCTTTATTTGCTCAGGCACTGCCACGCTTGAAGCGGCTTTAATAGGCACTCCGTTTGTGCTAGCTTACAAGGCAAAAGCCATAGATGTGCTTATAGCGCGGCTTTTCGTGCGCCTGCGCCACATAGGGCTGGCGAACATTATGTGCGATTTTGCAGGGCTTGGCGAGTTTAACCCCGAGTTTATACAAGGGCAAGTTAGCGCAAAAAATCTTTTCGAGGCTTATCGCAACTTTAATTATAAGGAATTTTTTGATAAAGTTTCGTTTTTGAAAGATTATTTGCGTTTTGGCAGCGCGAAAAACCTCGCCAAAATCCTCGCAAACAAAGGATAGACAATGCAATCAGAGCCTATGAGCAAGGCAGGCTATGAAAAACTAGCCGCCGAGTTAGAGCAGCTAAAAAGCGTGGCGCGACCCGAGGTGGTGCGCGAGATAGACACCGCGCGCTCGCACGGAGACTTAAAAGAAAACGCCGAATACCACGCCGCTAGGGAAAAGCAAGCCTTCATAGAGGGGCGCATCGCCGAGCTGACGGACATTTTGGCGCGAGCGCAGATTATAAACCCCGAAAGTTACGAGCACGACAGCATAAAATTTGGCTCAACTGCCGTTATAATGGACATCGACACGGACAAAGAAAGCCGCTACACCATAGTGGGCGTGGCTGAGGCGGATTTGGAGAAGGGCTACATTTCGATAAGCTCGCCCCTAGCGCGGGCTATGCTTGGCAAAAGGGCAGGGGACGAATTCAAGGTAAGGCTGCCCAAAGGCGAGAGTGAATTTGAAATAGTCTCTATAAAATATGAGCCTTTGGATTTGGGGTGAGTTCAAGTAAAATTTAGGGTAAAAGTGTGGAATGGGTGTCATTGCGAGGCGTTGAAAATTTACGCCTACGCCGTCATTGCGAGCCTTGACGAAGTCAAGGCGTGGCAATCCATTGTTTAAAAAGCTGTTGTCTTTGCCATTTTAAAATAATTTAAGCAAATTCAAAGCAAAATCAAAGCTACAAATTTCGCTCAACGCCGTTGCCCACGCGCGAAACTCGAAATTAAAATTTCGTTCGCGTGGGTCAAAGCGTTTCGCTTCATTTTGCGCTTTGATTTTGCGGAAATTAAATTTGCGCCCAAAAACGCGACCTGAGCGCGTAGTGGATTGCTTCGGCGACTTTGTAGCCTCGCAATGACGAGTTCTTGTGAATTTTTGCGTTTTGGGATATTGTAATGGATATTAAGGAAAAAAATTGAATTTAGAGCTGAAAAATGGGGCGTTTATCGTAGCCGATGCGCACGAAAATGACGAAAGGCAGGGCTTTTTGGAATTTTTAAAGGCTTTGAATAATGAAAATTCAAGCATTTCAAAAGCCAAAAATTCAAACGCCAAAAACGAAAATTTAAATTTTTCAAAAAGCGAAAATTCAAACACAAAAACCGAAAATTCAAGCCCCGCGAAAACCCTGCAAACCCCACAGCTTGTAATAATGGGCGATATGTTTGATGTTTTGGTAGGCGAGATAAAGGCGACTCATAAATTTGCCGCCCCTTATGTGAATTTGCTCGAAAGCCTTGCGGGGCAGGGCGTGGAGGTGCTTTATTTGGAGGGCAATCACGATTTTAACCTCGCGCGTTTTTTTAAAAAAGTAAAGGTTTTTCCCCTGCAAAATCAGCCCTTGCTTTTAAAATGCGCGAAAAATTTAACGCTAAAAAAAGCAAAATTCACGCAAAATTCCCTTAAATTTAGCAAGGAAAAGGCTGAATTTCAGGGCGTTTCAAGCGCGGCATTTGCCCACGGGGACATTTTTTTGCCGCCGCTTTTGGCGTTTTTGCTAAAAACTTTAAGAAAGCCTTTTTTGCTGAAATTCCTAAATTTCATCGACTCCCTAGCCT
>CAVJSG010000023.1:7543-12659 GCA_963651895.1 Campylobacteraceae bacterium | reverse complement strand
CCCTAGCCTTTGGCAAATTCTCGGCGAAAATTAAGGCAAATCAAAAGCAAAAAAACCTCTTTTACAACATAGAAAATTTCAAGGAAATCGCCGCTCAAAGACACGACAAATACCGCTTAAATGGGGCTTTGGTAGTGGAGGGACATTATCATCAAGATGCCTTTATCAGCAGCGAGGCGCGAAAATATATAAATTTGCCGACTTTTGCACACGAGAGAAGTTTTTTTGTAGTAGAATGCGATTGAAAATTTAAAAAATGGAGCGCAAATGCTTGATGATAGGATAGTAAAGACGGGTTCAAACGAAATGGAACTCGTGGATTTTCGTATATTCAGGCAGGGCGAGGACGAGATTTACGAGGGCGTTTATGGGGTCAATGTCTCCAAAGTGCGCGAAATCATAAAGGTCCCCGTCCTCACAGAACTGCCCGGCACGCCAGCTTTCATAGAGGGCATATTTGACTTTCGCGGTGTAGTCGTGCCTGTAATCAACCTCGCTAAGTGGATGGGAATAAAAGAACCAGACGAGCAACACTTCAAACCCCGCGTCATCATCACCGAATTTAGCAATGTTTTAATCGGCTTTGTGGTGCACGAGGCAAAGCGCATTCGCCGCATTTCGTGGAAGGACATTGAGCCGGCGAACTTCTCCACAGGCTCGGGTGCCTTTGATAAGGGGCGCATCACGGGCGTAACGCGCATTGAAAATGACGAGGTGCTTCTCATACTCGATTTAGAAAGCGTTGTGGAGGATTTGGGAATTTACACAGATAAAATGGAATTTGATGAATCCACTATCGAGCGATTTTCAGGCGTTGCGCTCACACTCGATGATAGCGTAACGGCAAGAAAGCGCGTGAAAACTATGCTACAAAAAATGGGCTTGCAGGTTGTCGAGGCAAAGGACGGGGCAGAGGGCTTGGAAAAGCTCGAAGAACTTTACAGAATTTACGGCGGCAATCTCACGGAGTCCCTTAAAATCATAGTCTCAGATGTTGAGATGCCCAAGATGGACGGCTTTCATTTTGCGCAAAATGTCAAGCAGGATGAGCGTTTCAGGGGCATTCCCATAGTGTTTAACTCGTCTTTGTCAAATGAATTTATGACGGAAAAGGGTATGAAAGAGTCCGGCGGCAGCGGCTACCTCATCAAATTTGACGCGAATAATTTCTACTCCGAGATAGCACGCGTCATAAGAGAACACAAAAGGTAAGAGGAGAATAAAATGGACGATATGCAAGAAATACTTGAAGACTTTTTGGTCGAGGCTTTCGAGCTTGTCGAGCAAATCGACCACGATTTGATAGAGCTTGAAGCGCGCCCCGAGGACTTGGAGCTACTAAATGCCATTTTCCGCGTGGCACACACGATAAAGGGCAGTTCGAGCTTTTTGAACTTTGATGTGCTCACCAAACTCACTCACAAAATGGAGGATGTGCTTAACAAAGCCCGCCACGGCGAGCTTAAAATCACCCCCGATGTGATGGATGTGGTTTTGGAGTCTGTCGATGATATGAAAACCCTGCTTAATTGCATACGCGACAACGGCAATGATACCGCCATAGGAATGGACATTGAGCCCATTTGCGCGAGGCTCATCGCTGTGGCTGAAAGCGGCGGTGCGAATTCCGCTGCGACTGCGAGTGGTGCTGAGGGTGCGGCAAATTCAAATGCTGCGGGCGGCGAGAATTTAGCGCAAAACGCGGCGGAGGCAAATTCAGCCCAAAATTCAGCCGCTGCCGTGAATTCCACGCCAAATTCTGCGGAAAATTCAGCAAATTCCGTGAATTTAGCGGCAAATTCGGCTACAAATTCAGCGGCGAACCCCCTAGCGAACGAACCCGAAATCGATGTGAATTCTCTAAGCGATGCCGAGGTTGAGGCTGAGATTGAAAGGCTTTTAAAAATTAGAAAAGCCGAGGACACAGCGCGCCGCGCTGCAAAGGCACAAGGCGGCAGCGCAAATTCAGCCCCAAGCCCACAACCCGCAACGCCAAAACCAAGCCCTGCCGCCGCGCCCAAAGCAGCGGCTAAAAATGTCCCAGCCGCAGGCGGAGCGAATTCCCCTGCTGCGATGGAGCAAACCATTCGCGTGGAGGTTAAGAGGCTCGACCACTTGATGAATTTATCTGGCGAGTTAGTTCTCAGCAAAAACCGCCTGCTTAAAATTTGCGATGATGTCAGCGAGCGTTATGATGGCGAGCAGTTTTTGGAGGAACTCAACCAAGTAACAAACTCGCTAAGCCTAGTAACCACGGACATTCAGCTAGCTGTTATGAAAACGAGAATGCAGCCTGTATCAAAGGTTTTCAGCAAATTTCCACGCATTGTGCGGGATTTAAGCCGCGAACTTGGAAAGCAAATCGAACTTGAAATCAGCGGCGAGGAAACCGAACTAGATAAATCCATCATCGAGGAAATCGGCGACCCCATTATGCATATGATACGAAATTCCTGCGACCACGGCGTGGAGGAACCTGCCGTTCGCGCGGCTGCGGGAAAGAGCGAAAAGGGCGTGGTGCAGCTTAAAGCCTACAACGAGGGCAACTACATAATCATCGAAATCGCCGATGATGGCAAGGGCTTGGACGCGGATATGCTTAAAATGAAGTGCATTGAAAAAAACCTCATCAGCGAAAAAGAAGCCGACCAAATGAGCGACAAGGAAGCCTTTGCGCTGATTTTCAAGCCCGGCTTTTCCACAGCCCAAAAGGTTACGAGCGTGAGTGGGCGCGGCGTGGGAATGGATGTGGTGCGAAACAACATTGAGAAACTAAACGGACTCATTGAAATTGATAGCGAAGTGGGCAAGGGTAGCGTGTTTAGGCTAAAAATTCCGCTAACCCTAGCCATAATGCAATCCTTACTCGTGGGCGCACAAGAGGAATTTTACGCCATACCACTTGCAAGCGTCATCGAAACCGTGCGCGTTCCCATAGACAGCATTTACACCATAGAGGGCAAAAATGTGTTGCGGCTGCGAGATGAGGTCATCTCGCTCGTTCGCCTTGCGGATGTTTTCAATGTCAAGCAGGTTTTTGAGAGCGACACGCAAGCTTATGTCGTCATCATAGGCTTGGCAGAGGCGAAACTCGGCGTCATCATCGACACGCTAGTGGGACAAGAGGAAATCGTCATAAAGTCAATGGGCGATTATTTGCAAGGAATTCCGGGCATTGCAGGCGCCACGGTGCGAGGCGATGGGCGCATCACGCTCATCGTGGATGTGGGTTCTATGATGAATTTAGCAAAGCAAATCAAAATGGACATTAAGGCGCAAATCGAGTCCGAAGCCAAAAAAGCAAAAGAAAAGCCTAGTGATTATGTCGTTCTCATAGTGGATGATTCCAAGATGGACAGAACCCTTATGCAAAAAGCCTTAGAGCCACTTGGCGTAACGGTTGTGGAGGCGACAAACGGCGTGGAGGCTTTGGAGCTTTTAAAAACAAACAAGGATGTGGATGCTATGCTAATCGACATAGAAATGCCCAAAATGGACGGCTACACCTTGGCGGGCGAAATTCGTAAATACTCCAAATACCGAAATTTGCCCCTCATCGCCGTTACTTCAAGGACGAGCAAGACAGACAGGCTTCGCGGCGTGGAGGTAGGAATGACCGAGTATATCACAAAGCCTTACTCGCCTGAATACCTCGAAAATGTCGTTAAGAAAAATTTAAAGTTAGGATGAGACAATGAACGAGCAGCCCTTACAACAGGTTTTGCAAAAGCAAAGCAGCCAGCAAAGTCAGCTCAACAAGCCTTTAAGCGCGGTTGAGAGCGACATAGTCCAGCTCATAGGCTTTTACATAGGCGATGAGGAATACGCCATCCCCATCATCAACATACAAGAAATCATAAAGCCTATCGAATTCACGCGCGTGCCAAGCGTGCCAGAGTATGTTTTGGGCGTGTTTAATATGCGCGGCAATGTAATGCCGCTTATCGACCTAGCCGCACTTTTTAATCTAGGGCATTGTGAAATGAGCCCGCACACCCGCTACATAGTGCTTCGCAGGGAAAATGAAAGCGGCATAGTAGGCGATGCGGGCTTTGTCATCGACAAACTCACAGAAGCCATAAAAATGCCACGCTCCAAAATCGACCCGCCGCCGCAAACCCTAAATTCACGCAACGGGATGATTTTGGGCATAGGCAAGCGGGATGATGGCATTTTAACCATACTCAAAGCCGAAGCCTTGCTGAAACGCAATTTTTAAGGGGAAATTTAAGGGTGCAAAGATGCAACTTAGCGAAATTTTAGAACTCTCAAAGGCTCATTCTGCGGGCATTCGCCTGTGCGCTTTTGATTTTGACTCCACGCTGATGGACGGCGAGACTATTGATTTACTCGCCCAAGCTTACGGCGTGGGCGACAAGGTTAAGGACATCACAGCAGAGGCTATGAGCGGCAAGCTTGATTTTTTCCAAAGCCTCACCGCTCGTGTCGCGCTTTTAAAGGGAATGCCCTGTGAGCAGGTGAGCGAGGTTTGCGCGAATTTGCCGCTAGTAAAGGGCGTTACCGAGCTCATCCCCTACCTCAAATCCAAAAACATAAAAGTCATCGTTTTAAGCGGCGGCTTTCACGAGGCAATCGACCACGCGCACAGAAAACTCGACTTTGACTTTGTCGCCGCAAATTTCTTGCACGCGCAAGATGGCGTCCTCACGGGACTTGTGGGCGGCGAGATGATGCGAAGCGACTCCAAAGGCTCGATGCTCGCGCGCATAAAACGCCTGCTAGGGCTTGCCACGAGCGAGGTCGCCTGCGTGGGGGACGGGGCGAACGACTTGGCTATGTTTAAGGAAAGCGGCTTTAAAATCGCCTTTTGCGCCAAGCCCATACTCAACACCCAAGCCGATTTAGTCATCGACACAAAGGACTTGTCAAGGCTTATGGCAAAGATAAGGCAGTAGGTTTTGCGCCATTTTTGCGTGAGATTTGGTAAAAATTCGTCATTGCGAGGCGTTGAAAACGCCGAAGCGTAGCCACTACGCGACAAAGTCGCGTTTTTGGGTGCAAATTTAGTTGTCGCAAAATCAAAGCGCAAAATGAAACGAAACGCTTTGACCCGAAAGAAAAAATCCGCGACAGCGGATTAAGTTTCTCTCAAAGG
>CAVJSG010000023.1:4973-7533 GCA_963651895.1 Campylobacteraceae bacterium | reverse complement strand
CAACTGCGCGAAGCGTGGCGTCTGTGCGTAGCACCGACTCGCGTAGCGCAAATCCATTATTTTAAAAGCTATCGAATTTGCCATTTTTTAAAAAAAAACCCCAAATTTTTACCTAAAATTTGTAAAATTCACGCAAAAATTTAGCAAAAATCTCAACCCATAAAGGACTTCAAATGAAATTTTCTCTTTGGTGCGACTTTGTCGAAAACGGCTTTTTAGACGGCGAATTCGTGTCGCTGATAACCTCGGGCAAAATCAACGGGGCGACTTCAAACCCCGCCATTTTCAAGCAAGCGATTTTAAACTCGCCCATTTATAAGGATAAAATCGCCAAATTCAAGGCGCAAAAGCCCAAAGCAGCGGCGAAAGAGATTTACGAAAGCCTCGCCATAGCCGACATACAAAGGGCTGCGGACAAGTTAGCCCTGAATTTCGCCCGAAAAAATGACGGTTTCGTGAGCCTTGAAATCGACCCGCGCCTATATGATAACGCTGCGCAGAGTTTGGGCGAGGCAAAACGCCTACACACAGCCATCGCCAAGCCAAATGTGATGATGAAAATCCCAGCCACAAGGCAAAGCTACGAGGTAATGAGCGAGCTAATGGCGGCGGGCGTGAGCGTGAATGCGACTTTGATTTTCTCTCTCGCGCAGGCAAAGGCGTGCTTTGATGCCCTAAATTCAGGGCTTAAAGCCTTTCGCGCGAGAAACGCGGCGGCTTTGAGCGTGAATTCTAGCGCGAATTCTTTAAACGGCAAAAACGCCCTGCGCGAGCCACAAGGCGTCATCAGTGTCTTTGTCAGCCGCTTTGACAGGCTTTTAAATGCTCGCGTAAAGGGTAAAAACGCTGTGGGCGTGCTAAACGCCAGCCTTTGCTACGACTTCATCCGCGCACAAAACGAGCCTAGCATTCGCACCCTCTTTGCCAGCACGGGCGTGAAAGGGGACGACTTGCCCAAAGACTACTACATAAGGGAACTCTTGTTCGAGGGCTGCATCAACACCGCCCCACTAGACGCCTTAAATGCCTTTAAAAGCTCGTGCTTTGGGGCTTGCGGCGAGGTTTCAAAGGGCGTTTCTAGCGGTGCTTTGGGCGACTCTTGCGCCGCGCCATTTAAAGAGCCTTTAAATTCAAGCGAAATTCACGCAAAACTGCGCCAAAATTTAAGCGATGACGAGCTAGAAAATGCTTGCAAATTCTTACTTGATGATGGCTTAAAACAATTTTGCCTTGCCTTTGAGGAAATTTTAAGGGCTGTGTGAAAAATTGTCGTTGCGAGGCTTTGAAAATGCCAAAGCAATCCAAGAATTCACGCCAAAATTCCAAATTTGCGTGAATTTTTTGCTAAAATTCACAAAAAAAGGGGCAAAAATGAAAGAAAATTCAGTAAATTTTGACAAGGATTTTAAAAATGCTGCCAAAATTTCACAAAAAAGCGTGAATTTATCAGCAAAATCGCCCAAAAATTCAGCAAATTCAAGTGCGAAATTCCAAAAATTCACGCGCACGAAGTATATAAGAAATTTAGAAAAGTTCTACAACGCCGCTGTTTCAGGGCTTAAAAGGGAAAATTTCGATGAAAAACTTTTCGCGTTAAGGATGCAAAAAAACGCTGAAATTTTCGATAAATGCGAGGTGGCGGAGTTAAATTCGGCGTATTTAAAGGATTTGCAGGACTTTGTCAATGCCTGCCTCGCTTTAAAGTTCGACAAACAGGGGCTTTTAGCCAAGGCAAACGCGCTTGATAAGCTCAAAAACGCCAAGAAAAAGGGCGAAAAACACAAAAAAAATGCGAGGAACTATGATAGCAGCGATATTTGATATGGACGGCACCCTCATAAACAGCGCAAACGCCATTTGTGAGGCAGTGAATGAAATCCGCCAAAGCCGAAGTTTAAAGCCCCTGCCCCACGCCTTCATCACGCAAACCATTAACACGCCGGGCAAGGACTGGGCGAAAATCCTCTACGATATCGAAAATTTCAGCCACAGCAGCTTCAAAGAGGGCTTTGAACGCTATTTTATCAAGCATTACGAGCAAAGCGTGCTGCTTTATGACGGAGTTTTGGGCGTTTTGCAGTGGCTAAAAGCCCGTGGCGCCTACCTCGCCATAGCCACGAATGCCCCGCAAGCCTCGCTGGGCGCGGTTTTGGCTAAACACGGCATCTTGCCCTTTTTTGACAAGGTTTTGGGAGTAAGCGCAGGCATCGAGCCCAAGCCGCACCCTATGATGCTAAATCTCATCAGGGACGAAGCGAACGCGGTTTTAGCGCAAAAATTTGGGGCGCAAAATTTGGCGAAAAATTCAGCCAAGGCGCGTGAATTTGCGCAAGATTTTGGGGCGAAAAACTGCATTTTCGTAGGCGATAGTTTGAAAGACAAAGAAGCGGCAAAAAACGCCAAAATGCCCTTTTTGTGGGCAAAATGGGGAGAAAATTCGCACGAAAATTTAGCGGAAAATTCAAGCGAATTTAATGAAAATTCAGCTAAAAATTCAAGTGAATTTGCTAGTGATAAATTCAGCGAAAATTCACAAAATTTTAGTGAAAATGTATTTGAA
>CAVJSG010000023.1:0-4963 GCA_963651895.1 Campylobacteraceae bacterium | reverse complement strand
AAAATTGCTTATAAAATTTCTTTGAATTTTTTAAAATTGCGTGAATTTTTTACTAAAATTTGACAAATTTAAGCCAAAATTCACGCTTTTAAACGCCAAAATTTACAAAATTTCTAAAATTGCAAAGAAAATTCACGCCCAAGGCGTGAATTTATCGGCATTTTGCATTCCGTTTTCAGTTTTGTGCGCTTTGTTAATGGCAACTCCCGCAGCCCCCGCTACCGCAGCATCCGCCGCCGTGGTGATGGTGTCCGTGGTCATCGTGGCTGTGGTCGTGTCCGCAGCCGCAGCTGTGCGAGCCTGCGACTATGCCTGTTAGCAGCTCGTCCTCGCTGGCGGCGCGCGCTTCGAGTAAATTCAGGCTGAAAAGCAAATCCCTGCCTGCGTAGGGGTGATTGTAGTCGATGGTTACGCTGTCGCTGCCTATGTCCTTGACGCTCACGCGCACCGCCGCGCCGTCCTCGCCCTCGCCGAAAAGCTCCATCCCTACGCGCAGCTCGATGCCCGCGAACTGCTCTTTTGGCAGGGTTTGCACCGCGCCCTCATCGTAGTCGCCGAGTGCTGCGTCCTTTTTGATGATGACATCGGCGTTGCTGGGGCAGTCGAGTTTTTCTATCTCTCTTTCAAGTCCGTCCAAAATCTGCCCCTTGCCAAGTATGAAAGAAAGGGGTGCGGCGTGGGTGTTGCTCTCCAAAAGCTCGCCCGTTTGGGCATCTTTGAGCTCATAATACATCGAAACCACTGAATTCTTGGGTATCGCCATAGGGTGTCCTTTTTGAGAAATTTGCAAATTTTTATTGAAATTTGCATTAAAAAGGGAAATTTTATAATTTAAAATTTAATAAATGTCATTTTTTGAAAGAGTGGCGAAATTCGCCTAAAATTCAACACATTTTTCAAAAAAAGCCAAAAAAATTTACCCCAAAGCCCAAAAATTCCAAAGCCACCGCCTTAAAGCTCGCTGATTTTCTTGGTGATTTTATTGCAAAGCCCCACCACAGCGACAAGTGCGAGCGTAGTGATGACGACACCGCTATATGCGGCAAGCTCGTCCTTGACAAAGCCCACCAAAAACAGCCCAAAAAACATAAACACCGCAGCGATCTTGCGCCGCGAACGCAGCTCATCAAGCTCTATTTTTGCTCGCCTCATCGAAACCTACCTACATCCATAAGTCGCGTTTGCGCTCAGTGTGCGCTCTTCCTCGCTCACGACAGGCAGGGCGTTTTCAAAGGCTGTCGCACCCTCAGCCATTTCCTCATCGGCAGTTGCAGCCATTTTGTAGTTGCGAGTGCCGAAACTTTGGCGTGAAAAGTCCAAATTTTTAAGCTCGCACCGCTTGTTTGTGAGCTTTGAATAATGCTCGCTCGCCGCAAGTGCCGTTTTTATAAGCTCTTCGCGCAGAGCGTTTTCGTTCGCCCGCAGCGCCTCTGTGTCAAAGTGCACGCGCAGGGCAGGCATCGACATAGTGATGAGAGTGCTTCTAGCGGCGATTTTATCGATATCATTCAGCAGTTTGTTGTAGGCGTCAAGCTCATTTTGCTTTATCTTGCAGCTCAAACTCGCCTCCACGCGCTGTCCTTTGGGCATCTCAACGCCGTTTTTGTAAGAAAAAGTCGGCTCCACCGTGTAGCTGCCGCCCCTGCACAGCTTGTCCTGCGCCACGCGAGCGAGGATTTCGTTGAAAGTCGCGCTGATAAGTGCCTTTTCTTCGGCACTCAAAGCGATTTTCGCGCTCAAAAGCCTGCTAGCTGTGAATCTCGGCGCGGACACAAAGGTGTCAGGCGTGAGTTTGTTGCTCGCGCGCAGCTCTTGGCTAAACGAAAAGCCCTCTTTTGCACCATCTCGCACCGCCCACGCGTTGAAAAACACCGCCGCAGCGAGCAACGCCACGCAAAAATACAGCATAAAATCTTTGAAATTTTTCACATTTGTCCTTTGAAATTTGGCTAGGAATTTAGCAAAATTATGTTAATATACGCTTTTTTGGGGCGAAATTTTGGGCGCAAATGGCGTGAAAATGGGGGTTGTGGTGAAATTTGAAAAGATTTATATCGAGTTGAGCGATATTTGCGCCCTGCAATGCGACTTTTGCCCCAGCAAAAAGGGCGTTCGTGGGGCGATGAGTGTGGGGGATTTTGCTAAAATCGCCGCAAAACTCGCGGGAAAGGGGCGAATTTACGCTTTTCATCTACTCGGCGACCCGCTGATTTTGCCAAATTTAAGCGAATATATAGCCATAGCAAATGCTCTGCAAATGCCTGTGGAGCTTACCACGAGCGGCTTTTATATGAGCGGGCAAAACACAAAACTTTTGCTTGAAAGCGAAAATATCCGTCAAATAAATTTTTCTTTGATGGCGTTTTTGGCGCAAAATAGGGTGAATTTTAGGGACTATTTTGTGCCGATTTTGGCGTTTTTGCGTGAGCATTTGGCTTTGAAAAAGCGAAATTTTGTGAATTTGCGACTGTGGAATTTGGGCGAGGATTTCACGGACACAAATTTGGAGGATAAAAATTTAACGCAAAAAAATTTCGTGGGCAAAATTTTCATTCCGCCGCAAAATGAGCCTATTTACGAGCTTTTGCAGAGTGAATTTGGGGTAAAAATCGATAAATTCGCGTCCAAAAATCGCTTGGCAAATCGCATAATTTTACACCAAGCAAACAAATTTCAATGGGCTAGTGTAAAAAATGCGGCGAAATTTAGCGAAAATCGCGGCGATAAGGGCATTTTAAATGGCGCAAAAAATACGGCGAAATTTGGCGAAAATGGCGTTGAAAGTAGCGTTTCAAACGCCCGCACAAAAGGCACTTGCCACGGCTTGCGCAAGCAAATCGCCATTTTAAGCACGGGCGTTGTGGTGCCCTGCTGTATGGACAGCGGCGGTGCTATGGGGCTTGGCGAGCTTTTGAGACAAGATTTAAGCGAGATTTTAAACAGCCCCCGCGCACTAGCCATAAAAAGGGGCTTTGAACGCGGCGAACTCATCGAAACGCTGTGCCAAAATTGCGAATTTGGACGAAGTAAAACGGCTAAAAATTTAAGCAAAATCCGCTAGCAACGCTAAATTTACGCGTAAATTTGCTAAAATCCCTAAATTTCAACACTTTTTTCAAAAAAGCCCTAAATTTCGCCAAAAATTTAGCATTTTTCCCCATATTTTTCGATGATTTTTCGCAGCACGAGGCTTGCTAATGCCAAGCCAAAGGACGCCGTTACGCCCATAAACGAGCCCAAGTCCTTGCACAGCGGCTTTTCATCGCTGAAAACCACTTCAAAGTCTGCTTTTACGCCAGCTTTTTTGAGTTCATAGCGGAATTTCTTTGCCAGAGCGTCCCCGCTAGTCTTGCATAGCGGTGCTATGGCAATTCTCGTGGGGTCGAGCTTTCTTGCACCCCCTGTGGAGCTTACAAAAATCTGCTTTGTAGTATCCACAGCCCCAGCTAATGCGACTTTTGCGGGTATGTCATCGATGGCATCTATGATTATATCGAAGTTTGAGAGTTTAAATTCACGCAAAAACTCGCTATCTACGCGCTTTACAATGCCCCTGCCCCCATAAATTCGCTCAAATACCCTTGCTTTGGGCTCGCCGATATGTTCGCTGTGTAGCTGGCGGTTTAAATTCGTGCGTTCAAAGCTGTCCGCATCCACGAAAGTAAGGTCCTTAAAGCCCGTGCGGTAAAGCGCATCCGCGCAAATGCCGCCCACGCCGCCAAGTCCAAAGATGATAACGCGCAAATTGCCTAAAATCCGCACCATTTCCTCGCCGATGAGCCAAGAAACGCGGGTATAACGGCTGTCTAGTGGGTTTAAATTTGAATTTTTGTTTTTAAAATTTGTCAAAGTTTTGCCCCATTTTCTATAAAAAATTTGGATTTTTTCCCTCAAAATTCGCCAAATTTTATCTCCACGCTAGATTTTAAGCCACATTTTTTAAATTTATCGCTTAAATTCGCCACGCCGTCTTATTTGCATAAAATTAAACTCACGCCATCGCCCATTTTTCAAGTCTTTCAAGCTTATCGTGTGCTGTCAAGTCCAGCATTATGGGCGTTAGCACGGCATAGCCTTGCAAAAGCAGCTCTATGTCCGTGTTTGGCTCACTCTCATAGTCCAGCCCAGCCGCCGCGAGCCAGTAGTAGCGCACTCCGCGCGGATTTTTGTTCTCGTGAGCCTTGTAGTTATAGACTCTCTTGCCAGCCCGCGCCACTTTAAGCCCCTTAAATTCAGCCTTTGCGGAGGGAAAATTCACATTTATGAACTCTTTTTTGCCCAGCGGAAAGCCACCCTCGAAAATCTTACCCACGATTTGACGCGTGATTTTTAGGGCGTTTTTGAAACTCAAATCCGCCTGAACCTCGTCTTTGCCGAAGTATTGCGAAAGTGCGATGGCTGGGATGCCCTGCAATACAGCCTCCATAGCCCCAGCACAAGTGCCAGAGTATGTTATATCCTCGCTTACATTCGCTCCGTGGTTGATGCCGCTTATCACCAAGTCGGGCAAACGCCCTTTGTAAAGCGCGTGCAGAGCGAGATATACGCAGTCCGCGGGCGTGCCATCATCGAGTTTGTAGGCATCCGCGCCTGTTTGGATGAGGTGCAGTGGGCGCGTGAGCGTGATGGAGTGCGAGGAGCCAGACTTCTCGCTGGCTGGCGCGACTATCACCACGCGTGCGTCAAATTCGCGCCGCAGCATTTTGGCAAGCTTTTTTAGCCCCTTGCTGGCAAAACCATCGTCATTTGTGAGTAAAATTTCTTTCATAAAATGCCCTATTTTCAAGCCTTGCTTGATGAATTTTGGATATAAAATTATAGTGTTTTTGGCTTATGCTTTGTTAAATTTGGCAAAATTTTGGGCTTTGTTTTGCTTTGAAATGGCTAAATTTAGGGCTATAAAATGGAGTTGTTTTGTGAATTAAAGATTCTTGGTTAGATTCGGCATTTTTTAAGGTTTCTC
>CAVJSG010000022.1:14673-15875 GCA_963651895.1 Campylobacteraceae bacterium | reverse complement strand
TTTTTATCTAATTTTAAGGCGTGAAAATTTGCAAATTTTTGACGAAATTTCTTAGAAAATTCACAAAATTTCATTTTTAAAATGCCAAAAATAAAGCATTTTCTGCGAATTTAGTGTAAAAATTTACAGAAAATGCTAAAATTAAGGCATTTTGGTGAATTTAACACTAGAATTTGGAAAAAATGTTAAAATCAAAGCATTTCCACGCACGCGGTATTTTGGATGAGAAAGTGCTTTTACGGGGCGTGGGCTAAACATAATAGTTTGCCAAGCCCCACAAAAGTGCTTTATCGCCAAAAGACAAGTGCGAGATTAGCTAGAATTAGGGCGTTTGATGGCGGGCGACAAATAAAATTACAAGCCGCCTACAAAACCAAAATTTACGCCCTAAGCCCTCGTAGTAGGCGTATCGTGGATGATACTTACTTCACCCTTTATGTCGCTCAAAATCGCGCACGCCGCCTCCGCGCCGCTGCCCATAGCGCAGGCTACCATAGTGGTTACACCGCTCGCAAGCCCCGCTGCATAGATGCCGTCTCGCACGAGCTGCCGTCCTGTCGTGGCTAGGCGGATTTTGCCCGGCTTGTTCATCAGCTCGTGGGGGCGCACGATGTCGCCAAGCCCCGTGATATCAAAGCGCGAAGCCCCTGTCGCGAGGATGACATAGTCCGCGCTCACTTCAAAACCATCGCCCGAGCCCACAAATGCGCCCTTTGAGCCGCTTATTTGCGTTAGCGTGCCGTTTATGTAGCGCACCTTTAAAAGCTCGTCAATCTGCCTTTTTGTCGCCTCTACGATGTCCTTACCCTGCGCACCGCGTGGAAACAAGGGCACATTGTAAATCGCAACTGCATTCAAGTCCGCCTTGCCGTCATCCACGACACTTATGTCAAAGTCCAAGTCCGCATTTTTGGCACTTGCAAGCACCAAAGCCGCCGCCAAGCCCGATATAGAGCCGCCTACGATGAGAATTGATTTTTTCATTTTTGTCCTTTCGAGTGAAATAAAAGTGAGATTTTAGTGAATTTTGGTAAATAAAATGACAAATAAAGTCTTATTCAGTAGAAAAAATTTATTGTTTGGGAAAAATTTGTGAATTTTTTTGGGTAAATTTTTAGGATTTTTGAGAAATTTTGCAGAAAAATTCACGGAAAATCAGCGGCTTTTTAAAATGCCTGAAAGTCCCAGCAAAGAGGCGATTA
>CAVJSG010000022.1:13891-14663 GCA_963651895.1 Campylobacteraceae bacterium | reverse complement strand
CGCGTAGCCTAAAATGTCCTTTAAATCGACCTTTGAGCCGTAGTTTTTGGCGTAAAGTGCGATTTTAAAGAGCCTGTAAAAGCTTGAATTTAGCGAGTTTAAAAGCGCGATTTCGTTGAAGTTGTCCAAAATTTTCTCCAAATCATCCTGCACGCTTTGCCCCCTTAAAAGCTTGTCAAAAAAGGCGTCAAAGCCCACCACGCTGAGGCTGAAACTATATTTTTTTATGGTGTCCTCATCGATATTTAGCCCCGCAAACTTGTTTAGCTCGGCTGCGGCGAGGTATAAATTCTCATCAAAGTTCGCATACAAGGCGTGTAGGGCGTTTTGCGTAGCGTTGATTTTTAGCTCGCGCGCACGCAGCCCCAAAAGCTCCACGCCCTCACGCGCGTTGTTTGGGGCGAAAAAGCGGGCGAAATTATTTTCAAAAACCTTCTCCAAGTCCGCCTGCTTGGCACTTTCATCGTAAAGCTCAAACAAAAAAAAGTTGTTTTCGTCCTTTTTGCAAAGCCTAATAAGCGTCTCCAAGTCCTTTTTGGCGGGCTTTTTGGCGCATTTTAGCTCCAAAAGTTTTTTGCTCGCAAAAAGCGAAGCCGAGCCCAAGTAATCCACAGCCCGCGCGTAGTCGTATTCCTCAAAGTAAAGGCAGAGCACCTCGTCCGCGCCAAAGCGCGCTTTGATGGCGTTTGCGTAGAGTTCGCACTGAAAACTCTCGCCGCCATAAAGGGCGAAAAAGTTTGGAAAATACTTGCCTGAAAGCAAGCGTTCTAGG
>CAVJSG010000022.1:11175-13881 GCA_963651895.1 Campylobacteraceae bacterium | reverse complement strand
ATCTTTGCTTATGTTTTATCAGTTCAAAGCTAGCATTAACGCGGTTTGAAACAAACAAACTAGCGAAAAGGGAGAGAAAATGCGCATTACAAACAAACTCAACTCATACAGCTCCATAAAGCAGGTGCAAACGGGTATGAGTGGGCTTTACAAGTCCTACAATCAGCTATCCTCAGGCTATAAAATTCAAAATTCCTACGAGGACGCGAGCACTTCCATCACAAATAACCGCTTGGATTACGAATACGCCACACTCAGCCAAGTCGAGGAAGCCTCCACACTCGCTGATGAATTGATGAAAAACACCGACTCGACTATGAGCGAGATGGAGGATTTAATCACGCAGTTTAAGGTAAAGGTTACACAGGCTGTAAATGCCACGCAGAGCACCACTTCGCGCGAGGTCATAGCCAAAGAGTTGGAGACCATTCGTCAGCAGATTGTCGATTTAGCAAACACGAGCGTGAATGGGCAGTTTTTGTTCTCAGGCTCGCTAACAAACACCAAGCCATTTGATTACAGCGGCAACTACTACGGCGATGACAAGGAGCTGCAAGTGGTTACGGGGGATGGCGTAAAAAACACCTACAACCTCCCCGGCTACAACCTTTTCTACAAGGCTGACAATGATTTTAAGAAACAAATCACCACAAATGTGCGCTTCACGGACAACCGCTATGACTTGATAAACGAGTCGGATAAAACGCGCTACTTGGATGTGGATGACAAAATCAGCTACCTCATAGGGCGTGATTATGTGCGCGACAACAAAGTCGAGCTTGATGTAACGACTGATTTTGACACGCAGCCGCTTGAATTTCCAAGCACCGCCCTTTATGTGCAAGGCGTTCGACCGGACGGCACTAGCTTTAAAAGCGCTATTTTGGTAAATAGCGAGGACACCATCCAAGGAATGCTCGATAAAATCGGCGCGATTTATGGCAACACCACGACTGAAAAGGTAGTGGAGGTTAGCATAAACAAAAGCGGGCAGATTCAAATCACGGATTTAAAGCAGGGCAACAATACTTTGGACTTTCACGCCGTTGCCTACACGCCGCAGTTTGAGAGCCGCGATGAGCTAAAAAACGCCATCGAGGATAAGAATTTAGAGGGCATTAGCAGCGAGGATGTTACAAATAGGGCTCTTACGGCGTCCTTTAATGCCGCTGTTATCGCAGGCGCAACGCTTGGGGATATTACAAACCTTGAAAGCCCCGTTACCATAGCGATTAACGGCACAAATTACGAGGTAAATTTACACAAAACAGACTTCATTTTCTCCAAGATGACGGACACGCAGCAAAACACCGCAGACGCCGCCGACTACGACAATACCTATTTTGAGACGAAAAATAACCAAGTCATAGGCAATGTCTCACAAATCGTGCAAGAAAGCGGTGCTTACGCCACGGACGCGACAAAGCTTAGCGAAGTCGCGGCGGGCAGCCTCACGAACACGACTTTGAATTTGCAGGTTAGTTCTCGCGCGGGCAACGACTACAATGTCAGCATAAATTTAGGCACTTCTATGGTCCGCTACACAAACGCGGCGGGCGTGCAAATCGAGTTTCCCATAATGCACACGGACCCCACGACCCTAAATTCAGGCGTTTTGACGCCCACAAACGAGATAAGTTACAGGCAGTTAAACGACATAATCGCGCTTTTTGCGGACGACAGGCAGCCCACGGCTAGCATAAATGTCGCCGCTACGAACACAATCGCAACGGCGGATTATAACGCTTACCGCGAGGCTGTGGCGACCGCGCGCGTGAGCGTGAATGTCGATATGGATTATAAGGGGCGCATTACTATTACAGATAGGCTAAGCACAGGCACAAAGATTCGCGTGGCTTTAAATGACAGCAGCAGTGGGGTTTTCACCACAGCCGCACTCACCACAACCGCGAATTTAACGACAGGCTCGGCACTTTCATTTAACGCAAACAACGCTCTAATAATAGACGAACCGCACAACGATGTCATAAATGATTTATCTTTGATGATAGAAGCCGTGCGCGAGGGCTATGTGCGCGCGGACTCCACGAGCGCGAATCCGCGAAACACGGGTATGCAAGGGGCATTAGAGCGCCTTGACCACATAAACGAGCATATCATCAAGCAGCGAACCATCATCGGTGCCGACCAAAAGGCGATGAGCGACACCAAAAGCAAGGTTACAACCCTAAAAGTCAATGTCAAAAGCATACAAAGCGAGGTTATAGGCGCGGATTTGGCGGAGGTTTATACCCAACTCATACAGCAGCAAACAAACTACCAAGCCGCCTTAAAAGCTAGCACTACGCTATCTCAGCTGAGTTTGTTGAATTATATGAGTTGAGTTTTTTTTGGGGTTTGGGGCTGAATTTTTGAATTTTTTTTGGATTTTGTGGGCTTTGATTTGAATCGTCATTGCAAACCTTAAAAAAGCGTGAAAAAGCCCCCTCCCTTGCGGGGGGGGGGATTTAGGGGGTAAATTTAAAACCCACTCCCTTTTTTTATGTTTAAAATTTGGGAATAGTCCGTCATTGCGAGAATTTGTCTGCTCGCGGCGATTTTGAGAGGCTTTAATGTCCGTCATTGCGAGACTTTGAAAAAGCCGAAGCAATCCACAAACAAAAGGCGACCCCAAATCGTCATTGCGAGCGGTTTTGAAAAAACCGCGTGGCAATCCACACTTAAAAAAAAACGCTCTCACTCGTC
>CAVJSG010000022.1:1274-11165 GCA_963651895.1 Campylobacteraceae bacterium | reverse complement strand
AGGTCGTGTTTTTAAAATAAAATTTCACGCCATTTTCAAGTAATACAAAAACCGCCGAAACCTGTCATTGCGAAACTTTACGCTACGCTAGCAAAAGCAAAGTCGTGCCATCACGCGCAAAACGCTGACTCACACTAACACAAATCCGTACCCTACAAAAGCTGTTAAATTTTTCTATTCTTTTAAAAGCATTTCAAACAAACGCCCAAAGTCCCAAAAACCAAGTCGCCATTATAGTCGCCTTGATTTTAATGAATATAAACGCGATGAGTGTTTTTTATTCTTTATTTAAGCAAAGAATTTCGCTCAAATTTTAGACTAGGATTAACCATCTTTTTGTAGTTGTCGCAGCCGTCTTGAAAGCCCAAATCGCAAGCCTTGCCGAAAAACTCTCTCGCCTTATTTTTACTCGCTTTGACGCCCTTGCCGCCACAATAAAGCACTCCAAGATTATTGCACCCATAAAAATTTTTCAAATCACAAGCTGTTTGATAATAATGAGCGGCTTTTGAGTAATCTTGTGCAACTTCCTGTCCGTTGTGATATTGCACGCCAAATCCATAGCAAGATTCGTTTGGTTTTATTTCTGCAAATTTGTCGAAAAAATTAGCAGGCACTTTTAATTTTAAATCACAAATTGCTTTGCCTATCAAATCATAACCTTTTTCTGTATCTTTGGCTACGCCTTTCCCCTCTGCATAAGATAAGCCTAAAATGGAACAACCAAGCGCACTTTCCAAGCCGCAAGAAATTTGCGCATAATAAAATGCTTTTGAATAATTTTTCTCGCCGTTATAAAAAGCAGCAAGCACACCACAACCATCGCCGTCCTTTAAATCGCACAACTTTTCGCACGAAGTTAATTCATATTTGTCGTAACAATTTGCTTTGCATTTCTTTAATTTCGGCATCGCTAACAGCACCCAAGCCCACACTCACCGCACTCGCTACAAAGGCGAAAATCACAACTATTTTTTTCATTTTTTTTATCCTTATGTGTAAATTTTGACTAAATCCTTGTAATTTTATAGAAAAATTTTAAAATTAGGGCTAATATAGAAAATTGTGTGAATTTCTTGCAAAATTTGTTAAAAAAATTCACTCCACGCCGTCATTACAAACATTTGTAAAATGCAAAAACAATTCACAAACAAAAGCAACGCTTGAATTTACAAGGTTTTTACCAAAGCCAAGCCCATCAAAAGCCTAAATTTACAAAGTTTCTGCCAAATTTAAGCCCATATCATCAAAGCAAAAGTTCCGCAAAGTGCTAGTGCGGCGGCTTTTAAATATGCCATTTGCCCCAGCAAACCTTGCCACAAAGCAAAAAGCTAGCGAGTAAAACCACGCCAAATGCCGAAAACACGAGCAAGCAGCCCTGTGCCATAGACAAAAATTCAAGCTGCGGCACGAGATACCAGCCCTTGTTGTAAAGTCCGTCCGTGAAATCACGCTCGCTAGTGCCGATAAAAAGGGCTTGCAGGGCGCTTAAATCAGCGGCTTTTTCGGCGGGCACAAAGGGCGTGTCCAGCCCGCAAACGCCGTTAGGCTCGAAAAGTGCGCTAAACCACTCGTGTAAAGGCAAGCCAAAAGGGAAGTGTGGGGTTTGTGAGCAGCCACTAACGCCGAAAGGGTCGGAATTTTTGAGGGCTGAGTGGAGTTTATCTAATACTAGGGCGTGCTTTACGCCTAAAAAAACGCCCCAAAAGCCCAAAATATAGGCAAAAATTTGAGTTAAATTCTTTAAAATGCTGAATTTTGAGCGAAAATTTACGCTTGAAATCCCCAAAAGCCCGCTAAAAGCCATCACAAAGAAGGCAAAACGCAGATAAACGCACTGCTCGCAGGGCTTCATAAAGAGATAAACCTGCAAGAAGTGCGCATAGCCAAGCAGTGCGAGACTTAAAATGGCGATGAAAAGCCAAATTTTCAGCATTATTTCGCTCTCAAACGCCCCACAAGCCCTATAAAATCATCCAAACTTTGAATGTCGCGCATCAAAACTATGTATTTACCGCCCACAGCAAAAGCCGGCGTGCCGCCATACTCCATAGCTATGGCGTTTGCCCGCTCATACTCGGCGAGAATCCCCCTACCCTGCGCACTCGTAACGAATTTATCAAGCTCTTTTTGGCTGATACCAAGCGTTTTAAGCCCCAGCTCGTAGAAGCTCTGCGAGTTGCCCCAGCTCTGCCTACGCTCGAAAAGCGCGACAAAATAAGCATCCGCAAGCTTGTGCATAAGGGAGTTTTTGGCGGTGTAATCACGCCCCGCAGCCCTATCCTTCGCATCTGCATAAGCATAAAGGCGCGCAAACTCCTCGCCGAACTGAATTCCCTTGACAGGATACACCTTGTAACTAAGCTCTGGCAGCTTTTCTTTGGTGCGCGACATCGTCCCAAGCCTGTGGTGCGTGTAGCAAGCCCCGCACGCAAACGAGAAAATCTCGATGACAGAGTGGTTTTCGCCCGCCAAAGGCTCTGAAAGGCTCTTGTAAGGCTCATTCGCAAAGAGCAAGCCCACGCAAATGCCCAGCCCAAGCCACACTCGCGCGAAAATTTGTAGCATTTTCATTGTCTTTCCTTTCATTTTGACTCAAAAATGGCTATGATACAGCATTTTTTTAAATCAAATTGCTTTTTTGTAAGAAAGCTGTTGAAATTTAGTTTATGCGGCGTTGCCAAGGGCAACATTCCACACTTTGCCAGCTGTTTGCTTTATCCATATAAAAAATGTGTAAAAACGAAACACAAAATTTACAAAATACCGCACAAAACCCTCGCAAATTTTGCACTACGCATTCCATTCTCTGCACTTCGCATTTTCCAAAAAATTCCAAAAATTTCCCCAAAATTTACCCAAAAATCCCAAACCAAAAAATCGCTCCGATTACCAGCGGCACCACGAATTTCACATAATAAAACCACACTTTTATCCACTTGCTTTTTATCGCCCCGCCGTTACTTAACTCATCCATCGCCGCACCCTTCATCACCCAGCCCACATAGATGCAGCACAGCAGGGCGGTAAGGACGAAAAGGACATTGCCGCTGATGAAGTCAAAGCTGTCGAAAATGTTTTTTTCGCCCACGATTTTCACCTCGCGCCAAGCCCCATAGGACAATATACAGGGCAAATTTCCTAGCAAAAAAATCACGCCCAAGGTAAGATTTATCGCCGTGTTTTTGGCGAGTTTGAATTTTTCCTCCAAAACGCTGATGATGACTTGGTAGATGGGCAGGCTTGTCGTCAGTGCCGCCACTAGCAGCAGCACGAAAAAAAGCGCGCAAATAAAAGTGCCAAATTTCACATAGGAAAAGGCTATGGGTAGGGTTTCAAAGACGAGCGAGGGTCCTTTGTCGGGGGCTAGTCCTGCGCTAAAAAGTGCGGGAAATATCATAAAGCCCGCCAGCACGGCGATGAGGGTGTTTAAAACGCCCGTGTAGGTGGCGGTTTTGATGAGGTTTTCGCCGCGTTTTAGGTGCGAGGAAAGCGTTATCATCACGCCAAAGCCCAAGGATAGCGCGAAAAAAACCTGCCCCAGCACATCGATGAGTAGTTTGGGCGTGATTTTGCTAAAATCAGGGCTTAAATAAAACTTCACGCCCTGCAAAGCCCCGTCCAAGCTCAAATTTCGCACGATGACGATGATGAGACAAAGAAACAGCAGGGGCATAAGGAATTTCACCGACCTTTCGATGCCGTTGATGATGCCTTTTTTAAGGATAAAATAGTTCATCGCCACGAAAAATGCTGTGAAAACGCCGATGAGTAGGGGGTTTTGCTCGATATTTTGCTCGTAAAACGCGCTCGTATAGTCCTTGCTCACGGGTGCGGACAAGTCAAAGCCCCCAAAGAGCAGGTTGTAGATATACACGAGCACCCAGCCGCCAAGCACCATATAATAAGCCATTATGCCAAAGCTTCCCAAAAGCCCTAAATACCCTACTCCGCGCCAAGCTTTATGCGGAGAAGTTGCGGCGGGATGGGGGTTTGTGTAGGGTTGCGTTACGGCGGAGCGTGAAATTTTGGGGGAATTTGAGGCTAAATTCTCATCAAAGCTCGGCGTAAAAGCATCCACGCTGTTTTTCTGCGCGCGCCTGCCGATGACATTTTCCACTAAAATCACAGGGATGCCAATCAGCAGCATCGCCACGCAAAATACCAGCACAAAGGCTGCCCCGCCGTTTTCGCCCACGAGGTAGGGGAAACGCCAAGTCGCGCCAAAGCCTATGGTTGCGCCCGCCACGGTGAGTATGTATGTCAAAGTGTTCGTCCAAGTCTGCCTTTGTTGCTGCATTTTCGCCCCTTTTGCAAAAAACTTATTATATACCAAAAGCCTTAAAAAATGGGCAAAAATGCGAAAAATTTTAAGGGCGGCGTGTAAATTAGTAAATTTTTTTGGCGAGTTTCAAAAAAATTCACGCGAAAATGCAAATTTGTGAATTCCTGCTTAAAAATGCCTAAAAATTCACGGATTTTATGGAGCTTTACAAAAAAATTCACGCAAATTTTCCAAAAAAATTTCACGCAAATTTCTTTAAAAAATACACGCAAATTTAAGGCAAAAAATTCACGCCTTTGTTATAGTCAAAGCTTTGAACGAGTTTTTTTCGACATTGAAAGTAGCCTTGCCCGAGATGGTTTCGCCATCTTTTATGCCGTGTTTTGTTATCAAAGTGGGGCTAATAAAAATGTCGCCAAGTGCGCATTTTACAAAGCCAAAGCCCTTTTCGTGTAATTTAATTTTACCTGAAAAATCCTTTGCTTTATCCAAAATTTCTTGGGGGATTTTTGTGAATTCTTTTTTAGAATTGCCCTTATTTTGAGCCGCAAATTGCCCCTTATTTTTAGGGGCAAACTCATCAACTAATGGGCAAAATTCAGCATACAAATCCTTATTATTTTCCGCACTTTGCACATTTTCTAGGGATTTTAACTGCTGCATAAATCCTGGTGGAATTTTCCATCCATTTTTCTCATAACACTTAAAAACGCACTCTAATTCGTATTTTGCGGCACTTAAATTCTGCCTTTTTATAAGCAAATTTGCGAGTTTTTGCCTTATTTGCCCCACGAAATTTTCGCCCATTTTGCTATTTACCATAGACAAAGCCTTGCAATAGCAGGCAAATTCCATATTTTCATCACTCAATGCAAAAATTTCTCCCAAATAATCCCAAGCCCAAGTATTTTTCGCTTTTTGCCTTAAAACATAAAGCATATCGCCTTTTGCGCCCTCAAAATCCCCCAAAAATTTGTAGCATTTTGCCCTTGTGAGTTTCGCCCAAATTATGTCCTCGCATTTTAAATCTATGATTTTGTTTAAAAAGGGCAAAAAATGCTCAATGCTTTGCTTGTCTTTTCCAAGCACGGCTTCCTCTAAAACCGCCCTTGTAGCCCTCATCGCAAGCGATGGATAGGCTATTTTCTTGCCATCATATTCGCCGATATAGGGCAAAAAATCGCTATCATTTTGCGTTGTGCCTTCTCTAAAATAGCGAAAATCCCACATTTTGCAAAAAATTATTATATCTATGGCGGTTTTGTTTTCGTGTGCCTCGTATAAATTCACGGCTTGCGTGAGTATGAGAGAGTGCAAAAGCGATGGTTTGGTAACGCCTTGCAGCTTTAAATACTCAGCTAACAGCGTTTTTACACGAAAAACATTAGCTTTTTTAATGTCCTCTTTGTTTGAGCCAAAAAGTTCTTTTATGGCTTTCCACTTTTCCCAACCCGCATTGTCGTTATTCATCGTCATCTCCGTTAAATTCGTCATCGTTTTGTGAATTTTCGCTTGTTTCATTTTGCAAATTTTTGTTTAAAACCTCGTTTAAAATGCCCCTTAATTTTTCTATAAATTCATTTGAATTTGAGTATTTTGGCATTGAAGTTACGCCTGTAATTTCTCCATTTTTATCGTAAATAAAATCAAACACAGCCCTTGATTTTCCTTGCTTAAAGGTGTATCTTTGCCTATATGGTAAATTTTCCAAATCATCTATAACAATGCCATCTTTAAGATTAGCCTTTATTTCATCAAATAAATCTCTTAAATTTTTCTTTGGAAATTCATACTCTTTTTCCTTTTCA
The DNA here is from genome assembly GCA_963651895.1 of Campylobacteraceae bacterium. Taxonomy (GTDB): domain Bacteria; phylum Campylobacterota; class Campylobacteria; order Campylobacterales; family Campylobacteraceae; genus Campylobacter_D. Next base: position 5,072 of record CAVJSG010000022.1, on the reverse strand, counting down.
TCAGCCTCAATATAAAGCTGAGTAATGTCGCCAAAAGCCTCGCACAAATTTTTGGCAAATTCGCTGTTTTCTTTGGGGCGAATGCGTGTTATTTTTTCTTGGGCGTTGTAGTGGAAATTTATATAGGCAAAGGCTTTTTCGCCGTCTTTTTCCGTGCTGAAAAGATAGGTTTTAAGATAGGCACTATCTTTGCATTCCTCTATCTTTACGCCCTGTGGCAGCGCATTTTGAATCTGTGCTTGCAAATCTAACTCATCCATAACTCACCTCCCTAATGTATATGAATTTTCTTGCCCGAAGTAAAGGACAAAGTCGGTGCATTTAGCAAATAAGCCTTGTCGGTGCTTCTTGTAAGTGCCGTGTAAAGCCACCTAAAATACCACGCTGATTTTTGCCTTTGGTATTCAACCGAGCAGTCTATAAAGACATTTTTCCACTCGCCGCCCTGTGCCTTGTGGCAGGTAATGGCATAGCCAAATTTCACGCGAAGTGCGTTGTAGTAAGGGTCTTTAAACAAGGCTTGGATAAAAACCTCTTCTTTAATTTCCTTTAATATAATCTTTTTTCCTTGTTCGTCTGCATTTTGGTATTTCTCATTTTTCGACAAGGCTTCTTGTATCATTTTTTCTTTTATCGGCGCAAATTCTTTCGACTCAAACCGCTTTTTAAAATCAATATACAAGGCTAGCTCCAAGTCAGTTTCTTTGGGCTGCTCTTTGTAATCAAACAAATTCTCAAAATAGCTATAAATGAATTTTACCCTTAATTCTACGCCTGCTGAATTTTCTATTAAAGCATCGCAAAAACTCACTTTTATATATTTTTTGTCCTTTCTATAAAATAAAGATTTTGTTTCCATAGTTTCTAGCATAAGCCTTTTAAGCCTTACAAAATCGCCGTTATAAATCGTGCAAAAATCGCCACCATCGCCACTACGGGCGTAATAATTTTTACTAACCAAAAGTAGTTCATCGTTTTCTAGGATAGAGTTTTTGTCCAAAACACCTCTTATGTCCTTGTTAAGCCGCCCCACACCATCGTTTGTGTAGGCTATCATTTTTGTTTGGTTTAAGCCATCTTTTTGCACCGCTTGGGCGTATTTTTCAAGCACATTTTTATATGAAATTTGCCTTATATTTTCATCAAATTCAAATTTCAAGCTAGAAAAATCCCCACTTTCCAAGCCTTGCCTTAATTTTAAAGACGCCTTTAAAATTCCGCTTTTTTCATCTTGTCGCACCACTTGGGTGATTTTGGATTTTAAAACATTGAATTTGAAATTTTTCTCTAAATAATCCTTATCAAGTGCGGGGCTTGTGTTCATCTTAACAGGCGGCAGTTGCGCGCCATCGCCTATGAAAAGTAGCTTTTTACCACTTTCTTTTATGCCTATATCTATGAATTCAAACAAATCTTTCAAAAGCCTGCCCGAACCAAAAATCAAACTCTCTTTGTCGCTAAATTTATCCGAAATCATAGAAGCCTCATCAAAAATATAAACGCAATCGCTTGGGAAATCATTTTTTTTAATGGAAAAATGAAATTTAATCTCCACATTTTCTTGCCCATTTTGTGAATTTTTTTCTTGTGAATTTTCGTTTAATTCCGTGAATTCCTCTAATTTATTTCGTTGATAAATCACAGAATGAATAGTGCGTGCCTCATCGCTAACTAGCCTTGCACTCACCACCTGTGCTGCCCTGCCTGTGGGCGAGGCGATGACATTTGCCCTTTCTATGAAATTCAAATACTCGTTTAAAACGCTTATAATGTAGGTTTTGCCTGTGCCTGCATAGCCGTCTAAAATAAAAATGTGTTGATTTTTATCCGCCAAAAATTTGTCAAATTTCTTAAAAAACTCAACCTGTTCATCCGTGAAAGAATGCTTATCGTTTAGCTCTAAAAATTGAAGCAAATTTATGTGATTTTGTGGCTTTTCGTAGTTTATAGTGTCTTGTTGTTGCGTGATAAATTTAGCAAAATTAAATATGTCTAGTAGAGCTTTTTGTGAATTTTCTTGCGAAATTGCGATTTTTTCGTGTGCTGCGTTATTGCCAAGCACCCTTACTGAATGCAGTGTTTTTAATATCTTTTTTGTTTTATCTATATATGTTTGAGCGTTATTGTATGGGGGGGGGGCGTTGAATTTGCTTGTGTGGGAAAATTTCTTATAAACTGACTTAATTTTTGAAAAAACGGCTTATTTGACATTTTTTCATATAAATTCAAATCTTTCTTATCGATTTGATATTTGCTATAAACGCTATCCACAAAGCATTCAACGAATTTTCTAAGCTTAATAACGCAAGATTCTACATCACTATCAATGTAAAATTTCGCACTCTCTGCTAGCTCAAAAAGCCTATCTCCGCCTAGCTCAAAGCTTTTAAGGGCGGTAAAATCGACATATTTTATCTCCAAATTTTGCATTTTCAAGCCTTTCTTTGCAAAACAAACGAGAGATTATAGCCAAAAATTCGCCAAAATCGCTAAATTTCAGTGAAATTTTTATCATTTTGGCTAAAATTTGAGCAAAATTTACACAAAACGCCGCGACTTTTTCGGCAAAATTTGCTATAATGCTTTCATTTTTAACCCAGAAGGATAGCGCCACAATGCCTGAATTTTCAAGCCTTACGAGTATATTTAGCCCAGCAAACTTCGAGTTAGAGGGCATTTACTACGCCATTTTGTTTGCCGCAGCACTTTTAGCCGGCTTCATCGACTCCATCGTGGGCGGGGGCGGGCTCATCACGCTGCCTGCACTAATGGCGTGCGGGGTGCCGCCGCATTTGGCAGTGGCGACAAACAAGCTAGGCAGCACCTTTGGCTCGCTCACCGCCACGCTGACTTATTTTAAAGCGCGTTCGATACCAAAACTCGCGTGGGGCGTGGTTTGCACGGCACTAGGCGCAGCAGCTGGCGCGTGGGCGGTGCTTCAAGTGGAGCAACGCCACTTAAAGCTCGTTATCCTCGCACTTTGCGCACTCATTTTCTTGTATATGGCGTTAAAACCGAGCCTAGGGCGCACAAAAATAGAGCCCAAGCTGCGCGACATAAGGATTTTCCACATTTTCGCGGGCTTTGGCATAGGCTTTTATGACGGCTTTTTGGGACCGGGCACGGGCAGCTTTCTCATCTTCGCCTGCGTGATGCTTTTGGGCTATGACCTAAAAAACGCCAGCATAAACACGAAAATTTTCAATTTCACAAGCAATGTCGTGGCTTTGGGCGTGTTTTTGTGGCTTTATGAAGTGCTTTGGGGCGTGGGCGTTTTGATGGGCTTGGGGCAAATCGTGGGCGCATTTTTGGGCTCAAAACTCGTGCTAAAAACAAACGGCGGCTTCATTAAAATTTTATTTTTAATAGTAGTGGGCGCGACCATTTGCAAGGTGGGGTGGGATTATTTTATGGGGCTTTGAGGGACTTTTAAAATGAAATTTAGAGTAGAAAATTTAAAGAAAAATTTAAAATTTGAGTTTAAAATTTTGGCTTAAAAACGCTGAATTTAAGGGGGTTTGAGCTATGCAAAAGGATTTAAGAATTTTACAAATAATCCAAAAAGCGCGTGAATTTGCCGATATGGATTTGCAAAATGAGGACTTGCTCGCAAGCCTTTTAAATGCCGATTTACTAAGCCTTGCGCAGGGTGAAAAAGAGCAAATTTGCGCAATTTTAGAAAAGCTTGTCGAATGCAAAGACAAGGCGAATTTGAGTTAGTTTTTATTTTAAATTAAAAAATTGCAACTCTTTGAAAAGGCTTATTTTTGGGCTTTTGAGGTGTATTAAAAATGCTTT